>JALYNA010000267.1 GCA_030773455.1 Actinomycetota bacterium | reverse complement strand
GCTTCCCCGGCGACTCGCGCCCCTTCGCGATCCTCGGCGCCCGCCTGCCGCTCCCGCCCCCGGCGCCCCGGCCCGACCCCGCGTGAGGGCGGACGACGCTGGAGTCGACGCCGTCGTCGTCGGCGCCGGGCACAACGGGCTGGTCGCCGCCTGCTACCTGGCCCGCGCCGGCCTGCGGGTGGAGGTGGTCGAACGTGACGAGGTGCTCGGCGGCGCCGTCTCCACCGTGGAGCGCTGGCCGGGCGTGCGGGTCGACCGCGGCTCCAGCGCCCACGTGATCGTCCGGCAGAGCGGCATCGTCGAGGAACTCGACCTGGCCGCCCACGGCCTGCGCTACGTCGACTGCGACCCCTGGGGCTTCGCGCCCGCGCCCTTCCCGGGGGACCCCGGCCCCGACGGCCGGCCGCTGGTCTTCTCCGTCGACCTGGACGCCACCTGCGACTCGATCGCCGCCGCCTGCAGCCCGGAGGACGCCGCCGCCTACCGCCGGTTCGTGACGGTGTGGGCGCCGCGCAGCCGCGCCGTCGTCGGCTCCTTCGCGCGGCGGCCCACCCTGGGCGGCCTGGCCCGCTCCTTCTGGCCGCTCGGCGCGCCCACCGACGGCCGGCCCCGGACCCCCGGCGGCGACCTCGCCGTCGACTTCCTCGGCTCCGGCGACGCGCTGCTGGACCGCTGGTTCACCAGCGAGCGGCTCAAGGCCGCGCTGGCCTGGTTCGGCGCGCAGTCCGGCCCGCCCGTGTCCGAGCCCGGGACGGCGGCGATGGTCGCGTGGGCGACGCTGCTGCACGACGTCCCGCCCGGCCACCCGGTGGGCGGCTCGGGCGGGCTCACCCAGGCGCTGCGCCGCCGGCTGGAGGCCGACGGCGGACACGTCACCCTGGGCGACGGCGCCACCCGGCTGCTGGTCGAGGACGGGCGGGTGACCGGTGTCGAGACGGCGTCGGGACGGCGGGTCTCGGCCCCGGTTGTCGTCGCCGCGTGCCACGTGCTGGCCACCCGCGACCTGGCCGGGGAGCACGCCCCGCCGGCACTGGCCGACGCCGCGCCGCCGGTGGGCAACGGCTTCGGCCTGGTGGTCCGCGCCCTGACCGACGCCCCGCTGACCTATCCCGGGGTCGACCCCGCAGCGGCGCTGGGCGGGCTGCAACTGCTGTGCACCGACCGTGCGCAGCTGGCCGCCGCCCACGGCGACTGGCTGGCCGGCCGGCTGCCCCGCGAGCCGGTGCCGCTGACGATGTGCTTCTCCGCCACCGACGACACCCTCGCCCCGCCCGGGCAGCACGTCGTCACCGTGTGGGGCCAGTGGTACCCGTACGCGCTGGCCGACGGCGCCGACTGGGACGCGCTCGCCGACGCCGAGGCGATGCGGCTGTTCGCCGCCGTCGACCGCTTCGCGCCCGGCTTCGCCGCCTCCGTGCAGCGGACGTACGTGCAGACCCCGTTGCTGCTGGAACGGGAACTGTCGCTGCTGCGTGGCAACGTCATGCACGTGGAGATGGGGCTGGCCAGCATGTTCGCCTTCCGGCCGACGCCGGCGCTGTCGGGCTACCGGGTGCCGGGCCTGCCCGGCCTGTACCTCGCCGGCGCCTCCACCCACCCCGGCGGCGGCGTGTCGGGCAACTCGGGGCGGACGGCGGCCCGCGTCGTCCTCGGCGACCGCGGGGTGCCCGCCCGTGCCCGCGAGGCGCTGCGCCGCGGGTTGGCCCGGGTCAGGCGGTGACCGGTCTGGTCGCCGCGAGCCAGGTCAGCCGGCCGGCCGCGGTCCCGTGGGTGCCGGCGGTGCTGCTCGTGCTCACCGCGATCGCCTATCCGCTGACCGAGGGCGGCGCCGTCCGCGACGCGGTGAGCTGGACGATCGTGCTGCTGGGCTCGACGGTCTCGGTGGTGCACGCAGGGGTCAGCCGGGGCGCGCGCACGGGGGCCGGCGTCCTGCTGGTCACCGTGGCGACCGCGGTGGTGTTCGAGGCGTTCGGGCTGGCCACCGGCTTCCCCTACGGCGAGTACACCTACAGCGACGACCTCGGTCCCACGCTGCTGGGCGTTCCGTTCCTCGTGCCGCTGGCCTGGCTGATGATGGCGTGGCCGAGCTGGCTGCTGGCCCGCCGGCTCACCCGGGACGTGCGGCCGGGTCGGCGGCGGGCGGCCCGCGTGGCGGTGGCGGCGGCGGTGTTCGCCGGGTGGGACGTCGTCCTGGACCCGCAGATGGTGCAGGCTGGCTACTGGACGTGGGCGCACCCGCAGCCCTCGCTGCCGGGCATCGACACGGTCCCGCTGACCAACCTGGCCGGCTGGCTGCTGGCCGGTCTCGCCCTCATGACGCTGCTCGACCTGCTGGTGGCCCAGACCGCGACCGAACCGCCGCGCACCGGCGACGGCGCGCCGCTGCTCGTGCTGGCGTGGATGACCCTCGGCGGCGCGGTGGCGCACGCCGGCTGGCTGGGGCTGCCCGGATCGGCGGTGTGGGGCGCGCTGCTCGCCGTCCCGGTGCTGGCCGCCCTGGCGGTGCAGGCGCGCAGGTGACGAGCCGGCTGCTGCGGGTCCTCTCCGGCGCGGCGACCGCCGGTGGGCTGCACGCGGCGGTCAACGTGGCGCTGCTGCGCCGTCCCCCGGCCGAGCCGCCGCCGGTGCGCCGGCCGGTCACCGTCGTCCTGCCGGTGCGGGACGAGGAGGCGCAGGTCGGCGGCTGCCTGACCGCGGTGCTGGCCCAGCAGGGCGTGCCGGACCTGCGGGTGGTCGTGGTGGACGACGGATCGACCGACGGCACCGCCGCAGTGGTGCGCTCGGTCGCCGACCGGCGGGTGCGGGTGGTCGCCGCCGCCGACCCGCCGCCGGGCTGGCTGGGCAAGCCGCACGCCTGCGCCACCGGAGCGGACCTCGACCGGAGCGAGGAGGACGGCGTGCTGGTCTTCCTCGACGCCGACGTCCGGCTCTTCCCCGACGCGGTCGCCGGGGCGGTCGCCGTCCTGGACGCGCACGGCCTGGACCTGGTCTCGCCTTGGCCGCGGCCGGTGACCGGGACCGCCGCCGAGCGCCTCGTGCAGCCGCTCGGCCCCTGGCTGTGGGTCACCACGCTGCCGGTGCGGCTCGCCGAACGGTCCCGGCGGCCGTCGCTGACCGCGGCGAACGGCCAGTTCCTCGTCGTCCGGCGGTCGGCGTACGCGCGGGCCGGCGGGCACGGCGCGGTGCGCGGCGAGGTGATCGAGGACGTCGCGCTGGCCCGGGCGGTGAAGCGGGCCGGGGGGCGGGCGGTGCCGGTCGACGGGTCGCGACTGGCGGCGTGCCGGATGTACGACGGCTGGCCGGAGCTGCGGGCGGGCTACGCCAAGTCGCTGTGGGCCTCGATCGGCGGGTCGCCGGGAGCGAGCGTCGCGGTCGCGGCGGGACTGACCGCCGTCTGGGTGCTGCCCGCGCTGGCCGCGCTGCGCGGGTCACGGGCCGGGCTGGTCGGCTACGCGGCGGGCGTGGCGGGGCGGGCGGTGTCGGCCGCGGCGACCGGCAGCCGGGTCTGGCCGGACTCGCTGGCCCATCCGCTGTCGGTCCTGCTGTTCGACGTCCTGCTGGCCGGGTCGGTGGCCGGTCGGCGGCGGGGCACGCTGTCCTGGCGCGGCCGCCCGGTCGGCGGGGCTCCTGTGACGCGGGAGACCGCGGCCCGGGAGACGATGGGCGGGTGACCAGCCCGAACGCGCGCGTGCACTTCGACCCGACGGCCATGGACAGCGGCGCCTTCTACCGGGTGCTCAACTCGGTGGTGGTGCCCCGCCCGATCGCCTGGGTGGGCACCCGCTCGGCCGAGGGGGTCGTGAACCTGGCGCCGCACTCCTTCTACACGGTGGCGTGCGTGTCCCCGCCGGTCGTGCAGTTCACCTCGGTGGGGCGCAAGGACACCCTGGACAACGTCGAGGCAACCGGCGAGTTCACCGTCAGTCTCACGCCGGAGTGGCTGTTCGAGCAGGTCAACGCCACGGGCACCGACTTCCCGCACGGCGTCAGCGAGGCCGAGCAGGTCGGCGTCGCACTGGAACCCAGCCAGCGGGTCGGCGTCCCCCGCGTGGCGGAGTCGCCGGTCGCGGTGGAGTGCACGCTGCACTCCACGGTCCGGCTCGGCGACAGCACGGTGGTGTTCGGCCGGGTGGAGGTGATCAGCGTGTGGGAGACCGCGGTCGAGGACGGACGACCGCGCATCGAGCGGCTGAAGCCGCTGGCGCGCCTGGGCGGGAACGAGTGGACGGCGCTCGGCGAGATCCGCGAGATCAGGCGGATCCCCTACCGCCGCTGGTCCGAGGACCCGACCATCGGCGACCAGTTCCGCCAGCAGTAGGAGACCCGAACGCACGTCAGGCGCTTCCTCCGGTCGCGGGAGAGGGCGCCTGACGTGTGTTCGCGCGGAAATCATGTAAGGCCCAGCGGCCGGCCGCGGGCTGGGCAGGTGTCCTCCGCCGTCCTCCACCCCTGCCCACACCTGTGGGCAGGGGGTGAGCATCGTCGGGGATGACGCGGGCAGGTCCCCTCCGCTGTCCTCCACCCCTGCCCACACCTGTGGGCAGGGGTGGAGGATCGCCGGGGACGACCCGGATGGGGCGGCCTCGGCTCATGTGAGGCGCCTCCGGTGTTGACGGCTCTGGGAGCCGCGTCGTGCTGCGGCGCGGGGTCCGGGGTCCCCGCCCGCCGGCGCAGCCGCAAGCACCCCGGGCGCTCACCCGGCAGCAAGGCGGGGGAAGGCCCCTCAGCAGGCCCTCACCGGACATGACAGGTCAGACACCGAAGGGTCGACAGACGAGGCGACCTTCCCCGCAACCCCAGCGTGCTCGGCGCTCGAACCCCGGTCAGGACGGGGACTTGACCACCCAGCAGCCGTAGGAAATCAGCTCAGTCCTTCTATCCCTGTTCGGGGACGCCTGGCAGGCGCGAAAATGTGGTCGGGTCGCCCGCCGACGTCGGTCTTCTCCTTGGAACACGATCCCGTAGCTCAGTCTGACGCTGGGGCCTGG
>JALYNA010000266.1 GCA_030773455.1 Actinomycetota bacterium | reverse complement strand
GCCGCAGCCCGGCCAGCGTCGGGCCGAGCGCGCCCTCGGCGTCGACCGCGGCCCCCAGGCCCGCTCGCCGCCGTACTGGTCGAAACCGGCCAGCTGGCGGGAGACGCCGCGGAAGTCGGTCAAGGGGGCGCCGCGGGTGGGGTGCGGCTTCTCCCCGCGGCGCAGCGCGGCGACCAGCTCGCGCGCGCTGTCGACGTCCTGCTGGTCGTAGAACTCGTAGTCGACCGTGACCACCGGCGCGTAGTCGCAGGCCGCCAGGCACTCGGCGTGCTCGAGGGTGACCGAGCCGTCGGCGGCGGTCTCGTCGTGGTGGACGCCGAGGTCGCGGCTGAGCGCGTCGTAGACCCGCTGCCCGCCCAGGACGGCGCACAGCGTGTTGGTGCAGACGCTGACCAGGTGCCGGCCGGTGGGACGGCGCTTGTACATCGTGTAGAAGGTCGCGACCGCGCCCACCTCTGCCTTGGTCAGGCCCAGCTCCTCGGCGCACAGCGCCACGCCCTCGGGCGAGACGTAGCCCTGGTAGCTCTGCACCAGGTGCAGCATCGGCAACAGCGCCGAGCGCGGCTGCGGGTAGCGGGCGATGATCTCCCGCGCTTCGAGCCGGACCTGCTCGGTCAGCGGCGGCAGGTCCGCGGCGGCCGGCTGGACCGGGCTGGAGTCCAGCCCGGTGACCGCCGTGCCCTCCGCCGATCCGGGAAGAGCGCTCACGCCGACTCCTCGCTGGCGCTCGTCGACGCCGCTCGCGGCGCTGCTGTGCTCATCGATTCGCTCGCAAGCTCGCTCATCTGTCACAGCCCCCCATCACCGGGTCCAGGGAGGCGATGGCCGCGATGACGTCGGCGATCATGCCGCCCTCGCTCATCGCCGCCGTCGCCTGCAGGTTGACGAAGCTTGGGTCGCGCACGTGCACCCGCCACGGTCTGGTGCCGCCGTCGCTGACCACGTGGTAGCCGAGCTCGCCGCGCGGGGACTCGATGGGCACGTAGACCTGGCCGGCCGGTACCCGGAAGCCCTCGGTGACCAGCTTGAAGTGGTGGATCAGTGCCTCCATCGACTGCCCCATGATGTGCTTGACGTGGTCGAGGGAGTTGCCCATGCCGTCGGGGCCCAGGGACAGCTGCGCGGGCCAGGCGATCTTCCGGTCCTCGACCATCACCGGGCCCGGCTCCAGCCGGTCCAGCGCCTGCTCGATGATCTTCATCGACTCGTTCACCTCGGCCATGCGGACCAGGTAGCGGCCCCACGCGTCGCAGGTGTCGGCGGTCGGCACCTCGAAGTCGTAGGTCTCATAGCCCAGGTAGGGCTCGACCTTGCGCAGGTCCCACGGCAGCCCGGCGGCGCGCAGCACCGGCCCGGTGACGCCGAGCGCCACGCAGCCGGTGACGTCGAGGTATCCGGCGTCCTTGAGGCGGGCCTGCCAGATCGGCTGGTCGGTGAGCAGCTTGTGGAAGTCGGCGACCCGTGCCGGCATGACCGCGAGGAACTCGCGGATGTGCTCGACCGCGTCCGGCGGGAGGTCCTGCGCCAGCCCACCGGGGCGGATGTAGGCGTGGTTCATCCGCAGGCCGGTGATCTCCTCGAGCAGGTCGAGGACCATCTCGCGCTCGCGGAAGCCGTTCGTCATGCCGGTGAGCGCGCCCATCTCCATGCCGAAGGTGGCCAGCGCGACCAGGTGCGAGGCGATCCGGTTGAGCTCCATGACCAGCACGCGGACCGTCTGCGCCCGCTGCGGCGCCTCGACGCCGAGCAGCTTCTCCACGGCCAGGCAGTAGCCGGCCTCGTTGTACAGCGGGGCCAGGTAGTCCATCCGCGTGACGAACGTCGTCCCCTGCGTCCAGTTGCGGTACTCGGTGTTCTTCTCGATGCCGGTGTGCAGGTAGCCGATCACCACCCGCGCCTTGGTGACCGTCTCGCCCTCCAGGTCGAGCACCAGCCGCAGGACGCCGTGGGTGGAGGGGTGCTGCGGGCCCATGTTGACGACGAGGCGCTCCTCGCCGTAGGGCTCGGCGCCCAGCGTCTGGTCCCAGTCGCCGCCGGTGACGGTGTAGACCCGGCCCTCGGTGGTCTCCCGGGAGCCGGCGTAGGGATCGGTGGCGTTGTACATGGTGCTCATGCGTTCTGCGTCCTTCGCTCGCCCGTCGTCATCGCGGGCCTCACCGGTAGGCCCGCCGGGTGTCCGGCGGCGGGATCGTGGCGTCGTGGTACTCCACCGGGACGCCGCCCAGCGGGTAGTCCTTGCGCTGGGGGTGCCCGTCCCAGTCGTCGGGCATGAGGATCCGGGTCAGCGCCGGGTGGCCGTCGAAGACGACCCCGAACATGTCCCAGGTCTCCCGCTCGTGCCAGTCCGCCGTCGGGTAGACGGAGGTGACCGACGGGATGTGCGGGTCCTCGGCGGACACGGCGACCTCCAGCCGGATCCGCCGCCGGTAGGTCATCGACGTCAGGTGGAGGACGACGTGCAGCCGCGGCCGGCCGGGCCCGACCTCCGGACCGCCGCTGTCCAGGTAGTCCACGCCGGAGATGCTGCTGCACAGCTCGAAGCGCAGCGCCTCGTCGTCGCGCAGCGCCCGGACCAGGGTCAGCAGGTGCTCTCGGGCGACGAAGTAGGTGATCTCGCCGCGATCGACCAGCACCCGCTGCACTGCGGCGTCGTACGTGGCCTGCCCGACGGCGTCGATCAGCGCGTCGGTGACCTCGTCGAAGTAGCCGCCGTAGGGCCGGTCGGTGGAGTGCAGCGCGACCGCGCCGCCGGGCTCGACGCGGACCAGACCGCCGAAGCCGGAGGTGTCGCCGCTGCCGCTGACCCCGAACGCGCCCTTGCGGAAGCCGCCGCTGGGCGCGGTGGCGCCCAGGCCGGCGTCCTCGCCGCTGCGGTCCCCGGGGCCGGTCACCCGAGCACCCCCCGCTGCCCCCCCGCCTCGCTGCGCACGTAGGGCTCGGGCAGCAGGACGGCGTCGCCGCCGCGCTGCTCGATCGCGAACTGGCCGGTGCGCCGCTCGGCCGCCGCCCGCTCGTAGGCCTCCCGGGCCGCCTTGTGCACCCGGACGCTGGAGGGCATCTCGACGTGCAGCTCCGGCGCCCGGCCCTCCTGTCGCGCCTGCTCCAGCTCGCGGGCCCGCCGAGGACCCAGCGGCTCGTGCATGATCTTGTGGTGCAGCTTGAGGATCGCGTCGGTGAGCATCTCCGGCCGCGGCGGGCAGCCGGGCAGGTACATGTCCACCGGGACGATGTGGTCGACGCCCTGGACGATCGCGTAGTTGTTGAACATCCCGCCGGAGCTGGCGCACACGCCCATCGCCAGCACCCAGCGAGGCTCGGGCATCTGGTCGTAGATCTGGCGCAGGACCGGCCCCATCTTCTGGCTGACCCGCCCGGCGACGATCATCAGGTCGGCCTGCCGCGGGGAGGCCCGGAAGACCTCCATGCCGAAGCGGGCCAGGTCGTAGCGACCGGCGCCGGTGGCCATCATCTCGATCGCGCAGCAGGCCAGCCCGAAGGTGGCCGGCCACAGCGAGGACTTGCGGGTCCAGTTGACCAGCTTCTCAACCGTGGTCAGCAGGACGCCGTTCGGCAGCTTTTCCTCGAGTCCCATCTCCGGCTCCTCAGTCCCAGTCCAGGCCGCCGCGTCGCCACACGTAGACGTAGGCGATGAACACGGTGCCGATGAAGACGACCATCTCGACCAGCCCGAGGACGCCCAGCGCGTCGTTGGCGACGGCCCACGGGTAGAGGAAGATGATCTCGATGTCGAAGACGATGAAGATCATCGCCGTGAGGTAGTACTTGATCGGGAAACGGCCGCCGGTCAGCGGCTGGTCCACCGGCTCGATGCCGCACTCGTAGGCGGCCAGCTTGGCCCGATTGTGCCGGCGCGGACCCACGAATGGCGCGACCGCCACCGAGAATAGCGCGAACCCCGCGGCCAGCGCGAACAGGCCGATGATCGGGACGTAGACCGAGAGCACCAGCGCTACTCCTCTGCGTCGTGGGTCGGGTGGGTGGTCACGTCAGACCGCCGGGGCCAGGCGGGTCAGGACGGCGACGGCGCGGTCGAACCGGTCGCCGTCCCGCCCGTCGGAGAGGTTGGCCATCAGCCGCAGCGCCGCGGCCACCAGCGCCGGCCGCTTGAGCCCGTGGGCGGTCGTGAAGCGGACCAGCTCTGGCCGGGCCAGCAGCGCGAGGAAGCCAGAGCCCAGCCGGTAGTGGTGCCCGTACTCCGCGCGCAGCCGGGCGGGATACCGGCGCAGGACGGCCTCGCGGGCCAGGCCCTCCGGTGCGGCCAGGCCCAGGGCGGCGGCCTCCGCGGCCATCCGGCCGGTCTTCAGCGCGTAGCTGATGCCCTCGCCGTTGAACGGGCTGACCGTGCCGGCGGCGTCCCCGGCCAGGAGCAGCCCGCGGGTGTAGGCCGGGCCGCGGTGCAGGGCCATCGGCAGGCCGGCGCCGCGCAGCGGGGTGACCGCGTGCTCCTCGCCGAGCTGCCACTCCCCCGGCAGGGTGGCCAGCCACTTCCGCAGCACCGCCCGCGGCTCGGCGCCGGTGCCGCGGCGGGTGTCGAGCAGGCCGAAGCCGACGTTGCTGGTGCCGTCGCCCATGCCGAACGCCCAGCCGTAGCCGGGCATCGAGTCCGCGCTCGGGCCGCCGGCGGAGAGGTCGAAGGAGATGTCGAGGTACTCGTCGTCCGTACGCGGGGAGGACACGTACCGGCGGACGGCGACGCCGAGCGGCCGGTCCTCCCGCCGCAGCAGGCCCAGCGCCTTGGCCAGCCGCCCGGAGAGCCCCTCGGCCGAGACGACCAGCGGCGCCCGCCAGGTGCCCGGCACCCGATCCGGCCCCTCCTCGGCGTGCACCCCGGCGACCCGGCCGGCGTCGTCCAGCAGCGGGCCGGCGACCGTGACCTCCTGCACCAGCCGGGCGCCGGCGGCGACGGCATGCGCCGCGAGCCCCGCGTCGAGGTCGCGGCGGCTGCGCACCAGGCTGTAGGAGGGCCAGTGCTCCAGGGTCGGCCAGTCGACCTCGGCCACCTGGCCGCCGCCGGTGACTCGCAGCCCCCGGTGGCGGACCCAGCCGGTGGTGTCCACGCCCATGTCACCGAGCGCCTTGACGCCGCGCGGGGTCAGCCCGTCGCCGCAGACCTTCTCGCGGGGCAGCCGGGCCTTCTCCAGGACGGCGACGTCGAGGCCGGCCCGGGCCAGGTGCCACGCGGCCGAGGAGCCCGCCGGACCGGCACCGACGACGAGCACGTCGGCCCGCCGGTCGCCGTCGTCCACCCCGGACCCCTCCCCTCGGTTACTCGATGCTTGTGAATTGCTTCACAAGGTCGCCCGGTCCCCACTGTATGCCGCCGTGTGACCTTGACGACAAGTGCCCAGGCAGGACGCGCGTCACGGTTCCGTCTCGCCGCGTCCCACCAGCGAGGACGGCGGGCCCCCTCCCGGGCACCGCCCCGAGCGTGCGAGGGGTGGGGAGGAGGGGGTCCTTTCTCAGGCAAGCGGCTTGCGGCCGCGGTGCAGCGCCACGATGCCGCCGGTGAGGTTCCGCCAGGCCACGTCGGTCCAGCCGGCCGCCTGCAGCCGGGCGGCCAGCGCCGGCTGGTCGGGCCAGGCCCGGATCGACTCGGCCAGGTAGACGTAGGCGTCGGGGTTGCTGCTGACCGCGCGGGCGATCCGCGGCAGGGCCCGCATCAGGTACTCGGTGTAGAGGGTGCGGAACGGCGTCCAGGTGGGGGTGGAGAACTCGCAGACCACCAGCGTGCCGCCGGGGCGGGTGACCCGGGCGAACTCGCGCAACGCGGCGTCGGGGTCGGCGACGTTGCGCAGGCCGAAGGAGATCACCACGCCGTCGACGCTCGCGTCGGCCAGCGGCAGCGCCATGGCGTCACCGGCCACCTTGGGCACAGGCCGGGCGGCGCCCGCGCGCAGCATCCCCTGGGAGAAGTCGCAGGCGATGGCGCGCACACCCCCGGCGGCCAGCTCCACCGTGGAGACCGCCGTCCCGGCGGCGACGTCGAGCACGGTCTGACCGGGCCGGGCGCCGAGTGCCTCCCTGGTGGCCCGCCGCCAGGACGCGTCCCGGCCGCCGGAGAGCACTGTATTGGTGACGTCGTAGCGCCGCGCGACCCGGTCGAACATGGCCGCGACCTCGGCCGGCTGCTTGTCCAGACCGGCCCGGAGCCCCGCGCTGTGTGCCCTGTCTCCCCGGTCTCCCACGACGGCGACGCTACCGGGGCTCCTACGCTGGGTCCGTGACCGTGGCGACCGTGACCTCCCCGGATGCGGTCGCGCCCGTGGTCACCACCACCCCGCTGCTGGAGCTCCCCGCTCTCTTGGACCTGCTCCCCGCCGCCGGCGCGCTGTCCTGGGTCCGCCACGGGGAGGGCCTGGTCGGCTGGGGCGAGGCGGCCCGGCTGGAGGTCACCGGCCCTGCGGCCCTGGCCGAGGCGGCCGACTGGTGGGAGGCCCACAGCGCGGGACTCGACGTCGACGACCGGGCCGGGGTGCCCGGCTCCGGGCCCGTCGTGTTCGCCAGCATCGCGTTCGACCCGGCCGCCGGGACGTCGGTGTTGGTTGTCCCCGAGGTCGTCGTCGGCCGGCGGGACGGGGTGGCCTGGGTGACCACCACCGGGTACGCCGACCCCGCCGACGTTCTGGCCGCCGCGCCCGCCGCGACGCCAGCCGCGCTGGGGCGGCTGCGCTACGCCGACGGAGCGCTGGACCCCGCGTCGTGGTGCGCGACGGTGGCCACGGCCGTGGCGCGCATCGGCGCCGGCGAGCTGGCCAAGGTGGTGCTCGCCCGCGACCTGCTGGTCACCGCCGACGCACCGCTGGACCCCCCCGCGCTGCTCGCCCGGCTCGCCGCCCGTTTCCCCGACTGCTGGACCTTCGCCGTCGACGGCCTGCTCGGGGCGACTCCGGAGCTGCTGCTGCGCCGGACCGGCCGGCAGCTGTCATCCCGGGTGCTGGCCGGGACCGCCCCCCGCGGCGCGGGCGCCGACGACGAGCGGCTGGCCGCCGGGCTGCTCGCCTCGGCCAAGGACCGTGCCGAGCACGCCCTGGCCGTCGACTCGCTGGTCCGCGCGCTCCAGCCCTACTGCACGACGCTCACCGCGCCGGAGGAGCCGGAGCTGCTGACGCTGGCGAACGTCCGCCACCTGGCCACCGACGTCACCGGTGTGGAGCGCCGCAGGAGTGCCCGCGGCCGCGCCGGGCTGCTCGAGCTGGTGGGTGCGGTGCACCCGACGGCCGCCGTCTGCGGCACCCCGACCAAGGCCGCCGCCGCGCTCATCGGCGAGCTGGAGGACATGGACCGCGGCCGCTACGCCGGTCCGGTCGGCTGGGTCGACGCCCGCGGGGACGGCGAGTTCGGCTTGGCGCTGCGCTGCGCCGAGCTCTCCGACCGGGACCCCGCCTCGGCGCGGCTGTTCGCCGGCTGCGGCATCGTCGCCGGATCCGACCCGGCCGCCGAACTGGCCGAGACCCAGGCGAAGTTCGCCGCCTTCCAGGCCGCGCTGGAGAGCTGACCCGGCGGCACCCTCCGGGGACCACGTTCCCGCAGGCCGGGAAAGCGCGCGCACCTGCGGCCCGCAGTGCACCACCCGCGCGCACCTGCGGCCGCAGTGCACCACCCGCGCGTACCTGCGGTCGGTCCGCCGGGGCGAGGTGCCGCTGGCCGCGGTCGCCACCGAGCAGCGGCTGGTAGCGCTGCAGGACAGCCCCGCCGTCCCGCCGGAGCCGGACGCCGCCTGGGTCGACGGCTGGCTGCACCGCTCGCACCTGGCGTACTGGGCGACGCTGCGCTGAGGCGGCCTGGACCGCGGCGTCTCAACCGGCGCCGGGCACGGCTCCGGTCTGCGTGAGCTCCTCGGCGATGTCGGCGAGCTTGCGGTTGGTCTGCTGCGACACCCGGGCCAGCACCTGGAAGGCCTGATCGGCGGTGAGCTTGTGGCGCTCCATCAGGATGCCCTTGGCCTGCCCGATGGTGTCCCGGCTGCGCACCGCCTGCTTCAGGTGCGACTCGTGCTGGGCGCCGGCGAGGCGACGGCGGCGTGGGCGGCGAGGACCAGGCCGACGTCCTCGGACTCCTCGCCGAAGGCGTGCGGCTCGGAGGCGTAGAGGTTGAGGGCGCCGAGGTTGTCCCCATCGACGAACAGCTGGAAGCTCAGCGCGCTGAGTGCCCCCCAGCTCGGCCGCCTCGGCGGCGAAGCGCGGCCACCGTTCCTCGCTCCGCATGTCGTCGATCCGAACCGTCCGCTGCTCCCAGACCGCGTCCAGACAGGGGCCCTCCTGGATGCGGTTCTGCATCTCGTCGACCCGCTGGGGCAGCTCCGCGGTCGCGGCGCGCGTCTCGACCGTCCGCCGGCCGACGACGTAGGAGATCGAGCACTCCTCGCTGCCGGGCACGGCACCGACCGCGGTGGTGGTGATGGTCCGCAGGGTGCCCTCGACGTCGCCATGCGCCTCCTGCAGCACACGCGCCGCCTGCGCCATGACCTCGCCGAGGCTGGACGGCTCTCCGCGCCGGGGGGCAACCTGCTCGTCCGTCATCCCGGCACCGTAGCCGGGCTCACGGCCGGTCAGTCCGCGCCGAGCGCCTCGGCGGCGGCCGACCGGAGCGCCGCGGCCAACCCGGCCTCGGCGCGCTGGTCGGTCCCGACGACGATCACCCGCGGCCCGCCTGCGGCGAGGGCGTCGGCCAGCCCGCCCGACGACGACATCCGCTCCGCCGGCCAGCCCAGCGCCTCCGCCACGGCGACCAGGTCGCGGCCGTGCGGCGTGCCGAACACCCGCCGGTAGCCGGCCTCGTACCGCGGTTGCCCGGGCTCGAGCTGAGCGAAGATTCCGCCGCCGTCGTTGTTGGGGACGACGAGCGTGAGGTCCGGCCGCGGCTCCCCCTCCCCCACCAGCAGGCCCTGCAGGTCGTGCAGGAAGGTGAGGTCGCCGAGCAGCGCGAACGACCGGCTCCCGTGGACGCGGGCCGCACCGACCGCGGTCGACACCGTGCCGTCGATGCCGGCGACGCCGCGGTTGGCCAGCACCGTCAGCCCCGCGCGCGGCGCGGCCAGCCGGTCGACGTCGCGCACCGGGGTGGACGAGCCGAGCACCAGCAGCGCGCCGTCGGGCAGGCCGGCGACGAGGTCGCGCGCGAGCAGCCCGGCGCTCACCCCGGGCATCGCGTCGAGGACGCCGTCGACGGCCGTCCCCACCCGGTCGGCGGCACTGTTCCAGGCCCCGGACCACGCCGGGTCGGCCGGGGCACCGGGAGCCGGCAGCCCACCCACCCACGTCGTCGAGCGGCCGGCGTCGGGCCAGCGCGGCGCGGCCGACACGGTCTCCACCCGGACGGCGGGGTCGGCCAGCAGCGCCGACACCGGCCGGGACAGCGTCGGGCGGCCCACGACCAGCACCCGGTCGGGCCGGTGGGCGGCCAGCCAGGCCGGCACCCCGAGCAGCAGCGCTCCACCACGCACGGACGCCGCCCACGCGCCGCTGGAGGGCTCGGCGACCACCGGCCAGCCC
>JALYNA010000265.1 GCA_030773455.1 Actinomycetota bacterium | reverse complement strand
GGGCCGCGCCGCCCGACCGGCAGCACGGTCCGCCCGCGCGTGCCCTCCAGCTCCAGCGCCAGTGCGGCGTAGACCGCGACGACGGCCAGGGCGAGCCCCACCCAGCCGGCCGCGGCCTGCCAGGCCGCCGAGCTTGTGAGGTGGTACGCCCCGGTGACGGCGAACCGGACGGCGGCCACCCCCATGACGGCCGCCGGGGCGAGCTTGCTGCTGACGGCGGCCACGGCCGGCACGAGCATGGCGACGCCCGCGATGACCAGGAGGACTCCGAGGCCGCCGCTGACCGTCCCCGGCGGGGAGGTCAGCGTGGTCAGCCCCACCACGGCCCAGGTGCCGGCGAGCACGCCCATCCCGGTGGCCGCCACCGGGTCGCGGGCGAGGAAGCCAGCGACCGCCGCGGTCAGCTGCAGCGGTGCCGTGGCGGCGACCGCGGTGAGCGCCGCCACCCGGCCCTGCTCGGGCGGCACCCAGCCCAGCTGCACGGCGGCGAAGACCGTCGTCGCCAGAGCCAGGGCGAGGAAGCCGAGTGGCAGCGGGGTGGCGATCGGGCGGAGGACGACCCGGGTCGCCGACGGCGCGGCGTGCTCGGGGAGGGACATCAGCTCACCAGGATCTGGGTCGCGGACTCCTTGATCCGGCTGTTGGCCCACGCGACCTGGCGCAGCGTCTGCGGGTGGCAGCGCTGGGCCAGAGCGAGGAGGTCGGCGTCCCGGATGCCCTGCGCGACCTGGGCCACCATCTCCCAGTCCGCGGAGACCCCCGATGCGTCGATGAAGAGGCTGCGCAGGTTGCGCAGCAGCAGGAGCGCCGGGGTCGAGCGCCGGCCCAGCCGGTCGCTCACCGCCTCGCCGAGCCTGGCCAGCAGAGCCGGCTCACCGGCGGGCTCGGGGTCGAGGTCCACCCCGTACCGGTTCCCGAAGGGAGCGAGCCGCCGGATGTGGTCCTGCGACCACGTGGCCAGGTCCCGGCCCACGTGGAAAACCTCGTGGTCGGCCTTGTGCCGCTCGGCGACCGCCAGCAGCTGGTGCGCCAGGTGGTTCTCCGAGCGGTGCAGTTCCTCGAGCGCCAGACCGAGCTTCACCGTCGTCCTCCTTCGTCCGGCAGGGTCTCGACGGCCTCGGCCGCCGGGCCGCCGCGGGTCGGCGGGACGACGGTCCCGACCGGTGCCGAGCCCGTGGTCGTGGGCGCCGGCGAGCTCCCCCGCCGGGACCAGCGGACCCGCCGCACGGAGGCCGCCGCGGTCTTGAAGATCGGTTGCTTGGACGCCGGGTCCCAGTCGGTGAGCGTGAGCTCGTTGGCGGCGCGGCGGGAACCGTGTCCGTCCTCCCAGTAGCCGTAGTGGAACGGCAGGAACAGCACGCCGTCCCGGATGCCGCTGACCCGCAGCCGGGCCCGCACCGACCCCCGCGGCGTCGACACCTCCAGCAGGTCGCCCTCCCGGGCACCCAGCCGCCCGGCGTCACCGGCCGACATCTCCACCCAGACGTCGCGGGCCGCGGCCTGCAGCTGCGGCGCCCGGCCGGTCTTGGTGCGGGTGTGGAACTGGTAGAGCGTGCGACCGGTGATCAGCGCGAACGGAAAGTCCGCCGACGGCATCTCGTGCGGCGGGACGTAGTCGGCGGCCCTGATCATCGCCTTCGCCGAGGGGTTGAGCGCCTTGTACTCGCTGGGCTCGAACGGAGCGCCGGTGAGCAGGTCGCGGCCGTAGCTCTCGCAGTACTCGGGGTCGCTGAAGAACCGGCCGTCGGCGTACAGCCGCTCGGTCCCCTCGGGCGCGTCGTCGGTGCACGGCCACTGGATACCGCTGCCGCCGCGCAGCTTGTCGTAGGTGATGCCGGTGTAGTCGCAGGGCCGGCCGCGGGAGCACTCCTTCCACGCCTCGAACGCCCCCTCCGGGTCCGACCACTTCACCAGCGGCGCGCCGTCCTTGTCCTGCAGCCCCAGGCGGTGTGCGAAGTCGATCAGGATGTCCATGTCCGGCCGGGCCTCCCCCGGCGGGTCGACCGCCTTCTCCGACAGGTGCACGGTGCGGTCGGCGTTGGTGAAGGTCCCGGTCTTCTCCCCCCACGTGGCAGCGGGCAGGACGACGTCGGCCAGCTGCGCGGTCTCGGTGAGGAAGATGTCCTGCACGATCAGGAAGAGCCGCTGCTGGGACAGGATCGACCGGATGCGCGCCAGCTCCGGCAGGGACACCGCCGGGTTGGTGCAGATGACCCAGAACATCCGGATCGAGCCCTCTTCGAGGTACCGCAGCTGCTGCATGATGTGCGTCGGCGGCGAGTAGTGCGGGATGTCCATCGGCTCGACGTTCCAGATCCGCGCGAGGTCGGCGACGTGGGCGTCGTTGGACCAGTTGCGGAAGCCCGGCAGGTCGCCGTCGGCGCCGGCCTCGCGGGTGTTCTCCGCGGTGGGCTGGCCGTTCATCTGCAGGATCCCGCAGCCCGGCTTTCCGAGCATGCCGCGCACCAGGTGCACGTTGTTCACCTGGACGGCGGCGGCCGTGGCCTGGTGCGACTGGTAGAAGCCCTGCAGCACCGTGGACAGCAGCCGCTCCGCGCCGCCGATCACGCGGGCGGCCTCGCGGATCTGCTCGGCGGGGACGTCGCAGAGCCGGGCCACCACGTCGGGGGGGTACTCGGCGACCTTCTCGGCCAGCTCGTCGAAGCCCACGACGGAGGCGTCGAGGTACTCCCGGTCGATCCAGCCGTTGCCGATGATCTCGTGCAGCAACCCGTTCATCAGCGCGACGTTGGTGCCCGGCTTCGGTGCCAGGTGCACGGTGGCGGCACGGGCGACCGGCGTCATGCGCGGGTCGACACAGACCACCCGCGGCGGGTTCGGCCCGGCCAGCCGGTCGAGGACGCGGCTCCAGGTGACCACCTGCGTCTCGGCCATGTTGTGCCCGAACAGGGCGATGACGTCGGCGGAGTCGATGTCGGCGTAGGAGCCGGGCTGCCCGTCGCTGGCGAAGGACTCCTTGAGCGCGGCGGCGGCCGTCGCGGTGCACAGCCGGGTGTTGCCGTCGACGTGGTTGGTCCGGATGCCGCCGTGGGCGATCAGCCCGAGGGTGTAGTAGTCCTCGAGGAACAGCTGCCCGGTGTTGTAGAAGCCGATCGCGCTGGGCCCCTGCTCCTCGAGCAGCTCTCGCGTGCGCTGCACCACCAGCTCCATGGCGGTGTCCCAGTCGGTCTCGACCAGCCGCCCGTTCCGGCGGATCAGCGGGCGGGTCAGCCGCTCGCGGGAGTTGTTCGCCTGCCAGCCGAACAGGTCCTTGGGGTCCAGCCGGCCGCGGTTTACCCGGTCCACCGGCCGGCCTCGGACGCCGACGATGCCGCCGTCCTTGACCGCGATGTCGAGGGCGTCGCCGTTGGAGTGCAGGATCGACGCGGTCTGCACCCAGCGGTCGACGTCGTCCTCGGTCAGCCCGTCGGCGAGGTAGGAGTCGACCCGCGTCGGCCAGGTCTCCCCTGGCCCGTACGGCGTCCGGGTCCCCCAGGGTTCGGCGATGCGGTCGGTACGTGGCATGGCGGCGGCCATACCCCCGCATCACCGGCCGGGGAACCTCGCCCGCATGACGGAGCCGTGACGTTGAGGGCCGGGCCAGGTGGCAGAGGGCAAGAACGGTCGGGCGCCGCGCCGCCGTCCGCGGCCAGACTTGCCCGTATGGCCGACGAGGACCCCCTCCCCGGGCGGGACCGACTCCGCGAGCTGCTCGACGCCGTCCTCGACGAGGACAACCGCACGCTCCCCGACATGGCCGGCGACGCCTACGCCAGCCCCTGGTACTTCGCCCGGCAGGTCAGCCGGCGCGCCGGGGAGCCGCCGGTGGCGCTGCGCCGCCGGGTGCTGCTGGAACGGGCGGCGTGGGAGCTGCGGGAGGGGGCGAGCGTCACCGCGGCCGCCTTCGCCGCCGGATACGAGTCGGTCGAGGGGTTCGCCCGCGCCTTCGCCGGGGCCTACGGCCGCACCCCCGGCACGCCGGAGGACGGCCGGCCGCGCACCCGGGACGAGCACTGGCTGCCCGCGCCCAACGGGATCCACTTCCACCCGCCGGCCTCGCTGTGGGTCGCCGACGGGACCGGGCGCGGCTCCCCGGACGAGGTCACCGCGCTGCTGGTCCACCACGACGTCGAGGACACCCGCGCGCTCCTCGAGATCGCCGAGGAGCTGCCGGACGAGGACTACCGCCGTGCCCGGTTGCCGGGGCTGTCCGTCCTGCCCTGGAGCGGCCCGGAGGAGTCGGTGGCCGCCCTGCTCGACACGCTGGTGTGGACCAAGGAGGTGTGGCTGGCCTCGATCGAGGGCGCCGCCTCCCCCGCCCGGGGCGCCGACGACCCGGTCGCCCTGCTGGCCCGCCACGACACCGTCGCGCCCCGCTGGCTGGCCGCCGTCCGGGACGTCGACCGGCGCGGCGCGTGGGGCGACCGGCTGGTCGACGCGCTCTGCGAGCCGCCGGAGACCTTCGTCCTGGGCAGCGTCGTCGCCCACGTCCTCACCTTCTCCGCGCACCGGCGGCTGCTGGTGCGCCACCTGCTCCGGGACACCGGCCTGGCGGTCGGCACCGGGGACCCGATCGGCTGACCCACCGGAACCGATGACCTGGAGGGACCGATGACCCGCACCGTCTACTACACCGCCACCAGCCTCGACGGTTTCATCGCCGACCCGCGGCACTCGCTGGACTGGCTGCTGTCCCGTCAGTCCGACCCCGGCGGCCCGATCGGCTGGACCGACTTCGAGAAGCGGGTCGGCGCACTGGCCATGGGCGCGACCACCTACCGGTGGGTGCGGGAGCACGGCGGCCCGGACGCGTGGTCCTACACCGTGCCGGCCTGGGTCTTCACCCACCGGGAGCTGACCGCTCCCCCGGACGCCGACGTCCGGTTCACGGCGGCCGACGTCTCCGAGGTGCACGCGGAGATGGCCGCGGCCGCCGGGGACCGCGACGTGTGGATCGTCGGCGGCGGGGACCTGGCCGGCCAGTTCGCCGACCGCGGCCTGCTCGACGAGGTCGTGGCGTCGATCGCACCGGTCACCCTCGGCGGCGGGGCGCCGCTGCTCCCCCGCAGGCTGGAGCTGGCGCGCACGGAGTGGGCGGTCAACGGCGAGTTGGTCTGCGTCCGCTACGCCGTCGTCCGGGAGTGACGCCGCCGACCCGCCGACGCATGGCCATGCACCATCGTGCATACTTCCTCGTGTGTCCAAGGTGCTCACGTCCCTGCCGGTCGGCGAACGCGTCGGGATCGCCTTCTCCGGCGGCCTCGACACCTCGGTGGCGGTCGCCTGGATGCGCGACAAGGGCGCGGTGCCCTGCACCTACACCGCCGACATCGGCCAGTACGACGAACCCGACATCAGCTCGGTGCCCGGGCGCGCCACGGCCTACGGCGCGGAGATCGCCCGGCTGGTCGACGCCCGCGCGGCACTGGTCGAGGAGGGCCTGGCGGCCCTGACCTGCGGGGCGTTCCACATCCGCTCCGGCGGGCGCAGCTACTTCAACACCACCCCCCTGGGGCGGGCGGTCACCGGCACCCTGCTGGTCCGCGCCATGCTCGAGGACGACGTGCAGATCTGGGGCGACGGCTCCACCTTCAAGGGCAACGACATCGAGCGGTTCTACCGCTACGGCCTGCTGGCCAACCCGTCGCTGCGGATCTACA
>JALYNA010000264.1 GCA_030773455.1 Actinomycetota bacterium | reverse complement strand
CCAGGCCCCCGGCGGAGGTCTCGTCGACCCGGCGCAACCGGCGGCCGGGGCGCCCTCGCCCGCCCGTCCCAGCCATGCCAGGAGGGTAGCGCGCGGCACGCCACTACCCTGGACCGTCGTGTCCGGTCAGCCGCAGAGTCCTCCCCCGGCCGCTGGACCGGTGCCGCCCGCCGTCCAGCGGACCGTGCGTGAACTCGTCGATCTCTCCCCCGTCCTCGCCCGGCTCGGCCGGCGCTTCACCGCCGCCGGCTTCGAGGTGCACCTCGTCGGGGGGTCGGTCCGCGACGCGCTGCTGTCCGCGGGCGCCGGCATCGCGCGCGTCCCTGGGGACCTCGACGTCACCACCGACGCCCGCCCGGAGCAGGTCCTGGGCCTGCTGCGCGGGTTCGCCAGTTCCACGTGGAACACTGGCATCGCGTTCGGCACGGTGGGCGCCGAGGTCGACGGCGTCCGGCTGGAGATCACCACCTTCCGCGCCGACCGCTACGACCGGGAGTCGCGGAACCCGGAGGTGGCCTGGGGGAACTCGCTCGTCGACGATCTCGCCCGCCGGGACTTCACGGTCAACGCCATGGCCGTGTCGCTCGGGCCCGACCGCACGGTCACCGACCCCTACGGCGGCCTGGGCGACCTGCTGGCCGGGCGGCTGCGGACGCCGGATACCGCGGTGGACTCCTTCGCCGACGACCCGCTGCGGATGCTGCGCGCCGTCCGGTTCGTCGCCCAGCTCGGCCTGACGCCGGTCGACGAGGTGGTGGAGGCGATGACTGCGCTGGCCCCCGAGCTCGCGCGCATCACTCCGGAGCGGGTGCAGGTCGAGTTGTCGAAGACGCTGCTGCAGCACTCGCCGCGGGCGGCGCTGGAGCTGTTCGTCGCCACCGGCCTGGCCGACGTCGTCCTGCCGGAGCTGTCGGCGCTGCGGATGGAGATCGACGAGCACCACCAGCACAAGGACGTCTACAGCCACTCCCTGACCGTGCTGGACCAGGCGATCGCGCTGGAGGAGGCCGACCCGGAGGCGGAGTCCCCGGACCTGGTGCTGCGGCTGGCCGCGCTGCTGCATGACATCGGCAAGCCGGCCACCCGCCGCCAAGAGCCGGGCGGCCGGGTCTCCTTCCACCACCACGAGGTGGTCGGGGCGAAGCTGGTGCGCAGGCGGTTGCAGGCGCTGCGGTACTCCAAGGAGATCGTGGAGGCGGCCGCCCGGCTGACCTTCCTGCACCTGCGCTTCCACGGCTACGGCCGCGGCGAGTGGACCGACTCCGCCGTCCGCCGGTACGTCACCGACGCCGGGGACCTGCTGCCCCGTCTGCACAAGCTGGTCCGCTCGGACTGCACCACCCGCAACAGGCGGCGGGCCGCGGCGCTGTCGGCCACCTACGACTCGCTGGAGCAGCGGATCGCCGAGCTCTCGGCCGCCGAGGACCTGGCGCGGGTGCGACCGGACCTCGACGGCAACGCGATCATGGCGATCCTCGGCATCCCGCCGGGCCGCGAGGTGGGCGAGGCGTGGTCCTTCCTCAAGGACCTGCGCCTCGAGCGGGGCCCGCTCGAGCCGGAGGAGGCCGAGACCGAGTTGCGCGCCTGGTGGGCCGCCCGCAACGCCTGAGCGGAGTGCCAGGGCGCGGAAAGTGCGCCCCTCTCACTCCAACGTGTCTCGGACGCCTGTGGACAACCGGCCGGCCGGCGTTCCGGCAGATCACTGTGGACCGTGCGCACCCACCGGACGACCGTGGCCCACCGCCGCCAACTGGCCGGACTCGGCGTGGACAAGGACCGCATCCGCCGCGCGGTGCGGTCGGGTCGGTGGCAGGAATCCGTCCCGGGTGTTCGTCCTGCACTCCGGATCGCTGACCCGCCGTGAGCGTCACCTCACCGCGCTCGCATGGGCAGGTCCGATGGGGCGCCTCTCGCACTCCAGTGCCCTGGTCCTGCACGAGGCACGCATCGACCAGCCGCGAGCGCGCGCACGGGTTGCAGGTGTCCGGGGCGCCTACCAGGACCCGCCGGACGCCGGCCTGGTCGAGGTATCGGTCCCCCACGGCCGCCACCTGGCCTCGGTCGGCTTCGTCGTCGTGCATCAGTCACGACGGCCGCTCGGTGACCTCGTCGTCAAGGGGCTGCCGACCACGACCGCCGCCAGGGCGGCGGTGGACCTGGCGCTCAGCGCCCGTCGTCGGCAGGACGTCGACCACGTCGTCGCTGACGTCCTGCAGAAGGGACTGACCGACGTCGAGGAGTTGGCCGAGGAGGTGCGCGCGGCGGGTCGGCGGGCCGGGCCCTGGTTGAGGGCCGCGGTCAGGGACGCAGCCCGAGGGATGCGGTCGGTCGGTGAGAGCGACCTCCGCCAGGTGGTCCTCGCCGCCGGCCTGCTCGAGCCGGAGTGGGGAGCAGCCATCGAGACGCCGTCCGGAACCTTCCACATCGACGCGTACTGGCGACGGCAGCGCCTGGGAGTGGAGGCGGACCGGGCGGCATTCCACCTCAGCGCCGCGGACTGGGAGAGCGACCTGCTGCGGCAGAACGCCATCCAGGGCGTCGGGGTCCGGCTGCTCCGGTTCCCGGTCCGTGGGTTGCGACGGGAACAGGTGGTGTGTGGCGAGGAGATCGGGGCGGCGCTGAATCGTCGAGTGGAGTGACAGGGCAGCACTATCCGCGCCGTGGCACTCCGCTGTAGAGGGCGGTGAGGGCGTAGGCGGCGCCGACGGCGACCACGGCCGGCCGGGAGACCCCGTCCACCGGCAGCAGGTGTGCCGCCGCAAGCACCGCGACCACGTACCCGACGTTGACCAGCACGTCGTAGACGGAGAACACGCGGCCGCGGACGTCGTCGTCGACCTGTTGCAACGTGGCGTCCACGCAGATCTTCACGCCCTGCCCGAGGAAGCCGATCACCGCGCCGGCCAGGACGACCGTCCACGGCAGGAACGGCAGGCCCAGCACGACGAACAGCGCACCCCCCACGGCCAGCAGCGAGGTCACCCACCGTGCCGTCCCGAGGCGGCGCACCGCGGCCGGTGTCACCGCGGCCGCCAGCAGCGCGCCGACCGCCCCCGCGGCGAGCGCCAGGCCCGCCCCCAGCAGTCCGGCGCCGGACGGGGCGGTGGCGCGGGAGAACAGCAGCGTCATGAGCGTGACCAGTCCGAAGCACAGCCGGTGCACGGTGATGACGGCCAGCGCCGTCACCGCCGGCGGCCGGGCCCAGACGTGCCGGACGCCGGCGACCATCCCCGCCACCACCTGTCCCGCCGACGGCGCAGTCGCGCCCTCGTCCGGCCCGAGCGCGCCACGGTCGAACCCGGCGGCCAGCGCCGCGGCGAGCAGGTAGGGCCCGGCCGCGCCCAGGGTCACCACCGCGTACCCGGCGTCCCCGCTGAGGACGGCGGCCTGCTGCAGCGCGATCGCGGCCGCCCCGCCGGCGACGGTGGCCACCGCACCCGCCGTCGTCGACAGCGCGTTGGCCGGCACCAGGTCGGGGGTCGTGTGCGGCAGGGCCGCCGACAGCGCCGAGAGCACGAAGCGTGCGACGGAGAACAGCAGCAGCCCGGTGAGCAGGAAGGGCGTGCCCGCCGACCCGCCGGCCACGAGGAGCGCGAGGACGCCGACCAGCCCGGTGCGCAGCAGGTCGGCGTGCACCAGCACCTGCCGCCGGCTCCACCGGTCCAGCCAGACGCCGGCGAAGGGGCCCACCAGCGAGTAGGGCAGCAGCAGGACGGCGAACCCGGCGGCGACGCCAACCGGGTCGGCCGCGCGCTGCGGGTTGAACAGCACCGTGCCGGCGAGGGCGGCCTGCAGCACGCCGTCCCCGAACTGGGCGGACAGCCGGACGGCGAGCAGCCGGCGGAAGCCGCCGCGGGCCAGCAGGAAGCGCACGGTCGTCCCCGCCTGCCGCACGCGGTCACCCTACGGTGGCCGCTGCTCCGCACAGGGTCGGCGACGGGCCGTACAACCCCCGCTGCGGGGGCGACCGCGCCGTCCGGGTGGCCTCCGGGTGGGGCACACTGGGACCGATGACTTCCCCGTCCTCGCCCGATCCCGAGTCGGGGCCGCCGGCCCGGCCCGCGACGGGCCGACGCCGCCCGGACACGGTTCCCGTGCTCTGGACGGGCTCCCTGGACGACGTCCGCCCCGGCTCGTTGCTCGTGGCGCTGCCGAGCCTGACCGACCCGACGTTCGCGGGCACCGTCGTCTTCGTGCTCGACCACAGGGACAGCGGCACGCTGGGCGTGGTGCTGGGTCGGCCGAGCCAGGTGGAGATCCACGACGTGCTGCCGGACTGGTGCGACCTCGCGGTCAAGCCGGGCGTGTTCCACGTGGGCGGCCCCTGCGAGACCGACACGGCGCTGTGCCTGGCCGTCTGCGGCACGGACGAGGACTGCGGGCTGCGCCAGGTCGCCGAAGACGTCCACCTGGTCGACCTGGACGCCGACCCCCGCGACCTGGCCGGCCGGGTCCGCGGGCTGCGCGTGTTCGCCGGCTACGCGGGCTGGTCGCCGGACCAGCTGGCCGGGGAGATCGCCGAGGGCGCCTGGGCCTGCGTGCCGGGCGGCCCGGACGACGTGCTCAGCGAGCTGGCCGGGCCGGAGCTGTGGCGCCGGGTGATGGGCCGCCAGACCGGGCGCCTGGCCGTGCTGTCGACGGCGCCGGCCGACCCGTCGGCAAACTGATCCGCGCGTCCCTCGTGCGCGCAGGCGCCGCATCTGGTAGGAACGTCGTGGGAGGGGGCGGTCTGGGGAAGAGGCCGCCCCCTCCCCCATGTCCCGGCCCCGTCCCGGTTCCCGCCTCGAGCCTGCGAGGGGTGGGGAGTACGGGGTCCTTCTCTACAGGCCGACGGTCGCCGCCACCTCCGGGTGCGCCGCTCCGTCCACGGACTCCCCCTCGGCCGGCAGCGTGATCTCGCGCGGGCCGTGGTCCGACAGCGTCACGGTCACCTCGAACTCCTGGCCCGGCAGCGGGGTGCGATACTGCACCAGCAGGTCGGTGGAGCGGTCGACCGCGACCGACCAGCCGGCGTCCGACGCGTAGAGCTGGGTCAGCTCGCCGTCGATCGAGCGGTCGCCCTCCCAGGTGTAGCCCGCGTCCCGGAAGTCGCCGGCGTCGTCCGGTTCCTCGGCGGAGAGGTTGAGCACCACCTGGGTGAGGACGTCGACCAGTGGCGCCTGCTCCCCCAGCGCGACGGGACGGCGCACGTAGGAGGCCTCGGGCAGCCCCTCGCCGCCCAGGGCGGCGGCCAGACCGGGCACCTCGCCGAACCACAGCTCCTCGTCGGTGAAGAACAGCGTCCGGGTGTCGTCGGCGCGGCCGTCGCCGTACGACGTGACCGCCTGCGCGCGCCCGGCCCCGCCGACGAGGTCGACCTCCCCGGTGAGGGTGAGCACGGTGTCCTCGCCGTACGGGGCGGTGACCACGAAGTCCGCGCCACCGCGGTCGTGGTTCTCGGCCAGCAGCTGCGCGAGGAGGCCGGCCTCCTCCTCGGTGACCGGTGCGCCCTCCGCCCGCTCGTCCGCGCCCGCGCACCCGGCCAGCAG
>JALYNA010000263.1 GCA_030773455.1 Actinomycetota bacterium | reverse complement strand
GCGTCCTCGTCCTCGCGGATCGCCTTGAGCACGCGACCCCAGGGGCTGCGCATCAGCAGGAACACGAGCACGCAGGAGAGCAGGACGAGCGTCCAGCCCACGGTGAGCGCCCAGGAGACGCGCTCGTTGAACGCGACGTCGCCGATGCCGTAGCGCCCGTCCGGAAGAGGGTTGATGGAGTAGAAGCCCTCGGAGAAGCGGCCCAGCCCGTCGGAGCCGCCGGTGTACTCCGACAGCGACACCGACCGGAACAGCAGGCGGACGACCTCGGCCGCGGCGATCGTGACGATGGCGAGGTAGTCGGCGCGCAGGCGCAGCGTGGGTGCGCCGAGCAGCAGCGCCAGCACCACGGCTCCGACCAGGCCGATGACGACACCGAGCAGGGTCGGCAGCTCGAACTCCGCGACCGTGATCGCCAGGCCGTAGCCGGCGACCGCCAGGAACGCCGACTGCCCGAAGTTGAGCAGTCCGGTGTAGCCGAAGTGCACGTTGAGGCCGATCGCCGCGAGGGCGAACACGACCGTGTCGAGACCCACCATCGCGCGCAGCGCGTTGATGATGATCAGTCCCCAGTCCACGACTTCCCCTTGCCCGTCAGCCGACCCGCTCGGCGCGGCCCAGGATGCCCTGGGGCCGCACCAGCAGGATGAGGATCAGGATGACCAGCGCGCCGGCGTTCTTGAGCTCGCTGGGGATGAACAGCGTCGACACCTGCGTGAAGATGCCCACGACCAGGCTGCCGACCAGGGCGCCGAACGCCGTGCCGAGCCCGCCGAGCGTGACCGCCGCGAAGACCAGCAGCAGGATCTGGAAGCCCAGCTGGAAGCTCACCTGCTGGGCGAGCCCGAGCAGGACGCCGGCCAGCCCGGCCAGCGCTGCACCCGAGATCCAGACGACCTGGATGACGCGCTCGACGTCGATGCCGGACGACGACGCGAGCGCCGGGTTGTCGGCGACCGCCCGGGTCGCCTTGCCGATCCGGGTGCGCAGCAGGGCGAACGCCACGGCGAGCAGGACCACGACCGCGATCGCCATGCTGACGAGCGCCCGCGGCGTGACGTCGATCGGGCCGAGGCTGATCGGCGACTGCGACTCGTAGGCCCGGAACGGCTGGCTGGACCCGCCGAACAGGTAGAGGAAGAAGTAGCGCAGGAACAGGGCCAGCCCGATCGTGACGACGAGCATGGCGATCAGGCCGGTACCGCGCTTGCGCAGCGGTCGCCAGAGCAGGCGGTCCTGCGCGCCGCCGAGCACGCCGGCGGCGATGACGGCCAGCAGGCCCGCGACCAGGAACGGCAGGCGGCCGTTGCCGTAGATCCAGTAGGCCAGCAGCGCGCCGAGAGTGATCAGCTCGCCGTGCGCGAAGTTCGTGAGGCCGGTGGTGCCGTAGATCAGGGACAGCCCGACCGCGGCGAGCGCGACGATGAGGCCGAACTGCAGGCCCTCGACGGCGAGCGTCGGCAGGCGGTCGAGCTTGGTCTGCACGTTGCGCGTGCCCTCGCCGAGCGGGAACAGGACGTTGCGCTGCTGCCCGACCGCGACCGGCAGCGTGACCTCCGCGCTGCGTCCCTCGCGGATCGCGACGCCCTCGGGCAGCGTGTCCTCGTCGAGGGTGATCGTGTACTCGCCGGCCTCGGGCAGCGGGACGACGAAGGCGCCGTCCTCGTCGGACTCGGCCTCGCCGACGTCGGTGCCGTCGGCGGTGGTGACCGTGACGGTCACGCCCTCGAGCGGCTCGCCCTCGTTGACCAGGCGGCCCTGCAGGGTCTCACCGGTGCCGGCCGAGGGGGTCGGCGTCGGGGCCGGGGTCGCCAGAGCGGGCGCCGCCAGCAGGAGCAGGAAGAGCGCGGCGGTCACCGCGACCACTCCGGCCACTCCGGCCGCCAGCAGCGACGCCGTCCGCGCTGGCGCCTCGCTCGTGACACGTACCACGTGGCGCACGGGGCTTCTCCCGATCTCGACGGCGGGAGGGTCGCGGCGGCGCGTGACCCTCGGGGGCCGGCGGAGCATAGCCCCGGGTCGTGGGCCTGCGACGGCGATCGAGAAGGCCTGCAGCGTGGCGAAACCGCATCGAGATCCCCGCGTCGCCGGCCGTCATGACGCATCACTGAGTGTGGTTGCCACGTCAGCGCAGCGTCGAGACCAGCGCGGTCAGCGCCGGTGCGGCGACCAGGGCGGGCAGCAGGTCGCCGACGGCCACGGGCTTGATGTCGAGCAGGCGCAGCCCGACCCCCAGCAGCAGGACCCCTCCGGTGGCGGTGACGGCGGTGACGAGCGCCTCGGGCAGCAGTCCGCCGAGCACTGCGCCCAGCAGCGTCAGCAGTCCCTGCACGACGCCGACGGAGATCGCGGACGCCGCGACGCCCCAGCCGAGGGAGGCCGCGAAGGCGAGCGCGGCGAACCCGTCGAGCGTGCTCTTGAGCGCGAGCTGGTCGAGACCGCGGCCGAGGCCGTCCGACAGCGATCCGAGGATGGCGAGCGGACCCACCACGAAGACGAGCGAGGCCGACACGTAGCCCTCGACGAAGCGCTCGCGGCTCTGGGACGACCCGCGGCCCGAGAGCCGCCGCTGCAGCCAGGCGCCTGCACCCTCGAGCCGGGCCTCCAGCCCGAGCAGCGAGCCGACGATGCCGCCGAGCAGCAGCGCTCCGAGCACGACGAGCAGGCCGGCGCTGTCTCCGACGGCGGCGCGGAAGGCGTCGTCGGACAGCGCGGCGACGTTGAGGGCGCCGATGACGAGGGTGACCAGGCCCAGGGCGTCCGTGACGGTGGTGCGGGTGCGCTCGGGCAGGCGGCCTCCGAGGGCGACACCCAGTCCCGACCCGATCAGGACGGTGGCCATGTTGAGCAGCGTGCCGGCCCCGCGGACCACCGGTCGTGCTCCCGTCACCCTGTTGCGGAGCTCGGGCCCCGCGCTACTGTCGATCAGCCCCGAGGAGCCTAGGTGGTCCCCGGTGCACCGGAGCCCCCCGCCGGGCGCGTGTCGCGCTCGGCAGATCCCCGCCTGCCGGCCTGCCGGCAGGTCCGCCCGCCGGTCCGCCGGCGCTGATCCGCAGGAGCTGCACGTGGCGCGACCCTCCCTGCACGTCCGCGCGGCGACCGACTCGGACCTGCCCGCGCTGGTCGCCTTCGGTGAGGAGCTGCGGGACCTCGTCATCGCGCCGGCCGCCGAGCTCGGCGGGCGCAGCCGCGGTGGCAGTCCGGCGTCGGCCCGGGCGTTCCTCGAGCAGCGCTACCTCGAGGCCGTGGAGGACCCGGCCCGCGAGCTCGTCGTCGTCGTCGGTGAGGACGACGTGCCGGTCGGCATGGCGCTGCTGACGATCGCGCCGGCGAACGCGCTCGTCGACATCCCGGCCGTGCACATGAGCCACGCGGTCGTCAGTGACCGGCACAAGCGCCGCGGCGCCGGACGCGCGCTGGTCGCCGCGGCGACGACCTATGCCGAGCAGCACGGCGTCGAGCAGCTGGTCGTGTCGGTCCACCCGGGCTCGCGCGACGCGAACCGCTTCTTCGCCCGGCTCGGCTTCGCGCCGCTCGCGGTGCGCCGCACTGCTCCGGTCACGGCGGTGCGCCGGCGGCTCACCCAGGTCGAGCCCCGTCCGGTCGCCGAGCACGTCGTCCGGCGCCGGCCCCGCCGTACTCGCGCGCTGACCGGCCTGCCGCTCGGTCCGTCGGTCGAGGTCGACCCGGCGACCTGAGGTCGCCGCCTCTCTAGACTCGCGGGGTGGCTGCTGCGAAGAAGGACGCCCGAGACTCCGGTGGGGCCCCTGCCCGCTCGCGGCTCCTGCTGCTCGACGGCCACTCGCTGGCCTACCGCGCCTTCTTCGCGCTGCCGGTCGAGAACTTCTCGACGACGACCGGGCAGCCGACCAACGCCGTGTACGGCTTCACCTCGATGCTGATCAACGTCCTGCGCGACGAGCAGCCCAGCCACGTGGCGGTCGCCTTCGACGTGGGGCGCAAGACCTTCCGCAGCGAGATCTACGCCGACTACAAGGCAAACCGCAGCGACAGCCCGACCGACTTCCGCGGACAGGTGAGCCTGATCCAGGAGGTGCTGGGCGCGCTGCACATCCCGGTGATCACGGCGGAGAACTACGAGGCCGACGACGTCATCGCGACTCTCACCGTGGCCGCCGTCGAGCAGGGCATGGACGTGCTCGTCTGCACCGGCGACCGCGACGCCCTGCAGCTGGTCAACGAGCACGTCACCGTCCTCTACCCCCGCAAGGGCGTCTCCGACCTCACCCGGTTCACCCCCGAGGAGGTCGAGACGAAGTACGGGCTGACCCCGGCCCAGTACCCCGACTTCGCGGCGCTGCGGGGCGACCCCAGCGACAACCTGCCGAGCATCCCGAGCGTGGGGGAGAAGACGGCGGCCAAGTGGGTCCGTGAGTACGGCTCCCTCGACGCGCTGGTCGACCGCGTCGACACGGTCAAGGGCAAGGTCGGCGAGAAGCTCCGCGAGCACCTGTCATCGGTGCTGCAGAACCGGCAGCTGACCGAGCTGGACCGCTCCGTGCCGCTGGACGTCGGACCGGCCGACCTCGCGGCCCGGACCTGGGACCGCAACGAGGTGCACACCCTCTTCGACAACCTGCAGTTCCGGGTGCTGCGCGACCGGCTGTTCGCCACGCTCACCAGCGCCGAGCCGGAGGCCGAGGGCGGCTTTGACGTCACCGAGGACGAGGTGCCCGCCGGCGGGCTGGGCACCTGGCTGGACCAGCACGCGCGCACCGGCCGTACCGGGGTGATCTTCCGCGGCACCTGGGGACGGGGCACCGGCGAGCTGACCGGCCTCGCGCTGGCCGCCGCCGACGACTCCGCCACCTTCGTCGACCTCGGTCCCGAGCTGGACACCACCGACGAGCAGGCCCTGGCCGCCTGGCTGGCCGACCCGGCGACGCAGAAGGTCGTGCACGAGGTCAAGGGCCCGCTGATGGCCGTCTGGGCCCGCGGCTGGGAGCTGGCCGGCGTGGTCAGCGACACCGCGCTGGCCGCCTACCTGGCGCTGCCCGGGCAGCGTTCCTTCGACCTGGGCGACCTCGCCGTCCGCTACCTGCGCCGCGAGCTGAAGGACGCCGCCGCCGAGGAGACGCAGCTGGCCCTCGACGGGCTGGGGCCCTCGGAGGAGGACCTCGCCCGCGAGGCCGCGCACGCCGACGTCCTCAAGGCCGTCGCGGTCAACGACCTCTCCGACGCGCTGGAGTCCGTGCTCGGGCAGCGGGGCGGGGATTCGCTGCTCGGCGAGATCGAGCTGCCGCTCACCTTCGTGCTGGCCCGCATGGAGCAGCGCGGCATCGCCGCCGACCTGGACTTCCTGCACGAGCTGCAGCGGGAGTTCGCCGACGGCGTCGCCGCTGCGGCGGCCGAGTGCTACGCCGTGATCGGCCGTGAGGTGAACCTCGGCTCGCCCAAGCAGCTGCAGGCGGTCCTCTTCGACGAGCTCGGCCTGCCGAAGACCAAGAAGATCAAGTCCGGGTACACCACGGACGCCGAGGCGCTGACCTCGCTGCTGGCCCAGACCGGCCACCCTTTCCTCGAGCACCTGCTGCGGCACCGCGACGTCACCCGGCTGCGCACCGTCATCGACGGCCTCATCCCGATGGTCGACGACGTCGGCCGCATTCACACCACGTTCCAGCAGACGATCGCCGCCACCGGCCGGCTGTCCTCGACCGATCCCAACCTGCAGAACATCCCGATCCGCACGGCCGAGGGCCGCCGGATCCGGCAGGCCTTCGTCGTCGGCTCCGGCTACGAGTCGCTGATGACGGCGGACTACAGCCAGATCGAGATGCGGATCATGGCGTACCTCTCCGGTGACGAGGGGCTCGTCGAGGCGTTCACCTCGGGGGAGGACCTGCACTCCTTCGTCGCCGCCCGGGCCTTCAACATCCCGATCCAGGACGTCGACCCGGAGATGCGTCGCCGGATCAAGGCCATGAGCTACGGCCTGGCCTACGGCCTGTCGGCCTACGGGCTGGCCGCGCAGCTGCGCATCTCCACCGAGGACGCGCGCGAGCAGATGCACGCCTACTTCGAGCGCTTCGGCGGCATCCGCGAGTACCTGGACGGCGTCGTCGACGACGCCCGGCAGACCGGGTACACCGAGACGACGCTGGGCCGGCGCCGGTACCTGCCCGATCTGACCAGCGACAACGGCCAGCGGCGCCAGATGGCCGAGCGGATGGCGCTCAACGCCCCCATCCAGGGCTCGGCGGCCGACGTCATCAAGGTGGCCATGCTGCGGGTGGAGCAGGCGATCGCCGACGAGGGCCTGCGCTCGCGGATGCTGCTGCAGGTGCACGACGAGCTCGTGCTCGAGGTGGCGCGGGGGGAGCGCGAGGCGCTGGCGACCCTCGTACGCCGGGAGATGGCCGGTGCCGCGGAGCTCTCGGTGCCGCTGGAGGTCTCGGTCGGCTCCGGCAGGACCTGGGACGAAGCCGCACACTGAGAAAGGACCCCCTGCCCCCCGCCGCTCGCAGGCTCGCGGCGGGCCCCTGCAGGGGGCCGGCCGCTGCCCGTGTCCCAGTCGGGAGGCCCTCCGGGCCCCCGCGACCGGTCCATTCCGGCCAGGCGCCGTCCCCCAGCCGGGCTCCGGATGTCACCGGGATAGGCGCAGAGCGACGCCCACTCTCAGGCTCGACTCAAGGTCGAGGGTCGGGCTGGGAGCATGCCGGTGTGGTCACGCTCGAGGTGCTGCACACGGCGCAGGTGCCGACGGGGACCCTGACAGCGGCCCGGCAATTGCTCGACGAGGCCTTCGCCGGCGACTTCGACGACGCGGATTGGGACCACGCCCCTCGGCGGGCTGCACGCGCTGGCATGGCACGGCGGCGAGCTCGTGGGCCACGGCGCCGTCGTCGAGCGGCGCCCGGTCCACGGCGGCCGGGCGCTACGCGCCGGCTACGTCGAGGCGGTTGCCGTAGCGGCGGCACACCGGCGCCGCGGCGTCGCCTCGGCGGTCATGGCGCAGCTGGAGGCGGCGATCCGAGCCGCGTACGACCTCGGCGCGCTGGGCGCCACGGACGACGGCGCCGCGCTCTACACGGCCCGCGGCTGGCACCGCTGGCGGGGGCCCACGTCGGGGCTGACCCCGACCGGGAGCGTGCGCACCCCGGACGACGACGGGGCCGTCCTCGTCCTCCCCGCCGCCGTTCCCTTCGACCTCGACGGGACGTTGAGCTGCGACTGGCGGAACGGTGACGTCTGGTAGCCCTCGGGCCGGCTGCGGTCAGGCGGTGGCGGTGTCGCCGTCGGTGCGCCGCGGCACCTCGACGTGCGGCCGGGACTGCCACAGGGCCCACTCGGCGCTGATGTCGCCGGCCGTGCGCAGCAGCAGCGGCAGGTGGTCGCCGAGCAGCCGGTCGATCGAGGTCTCGGCCGCGTGCACCGTCACGTTCGCCGCCGCGCGCACCACGCCCGCAGCGTCCCGCACCGGCACCGCCACGGACCGCACTCCCGGCGCGAGCTCCTCGTCGGCGAGCGCCCAGCCCCGGGCCCGAACGAGGGTCAGCTCGTCGCGGAGCTGCTCGGCGGACCGGCCGATGTAGGCCGGCAGCCCGGCGCGGCTGGGCAGCGCGAGGGTCGCCTCGAACTCGGCCGGGGACAGGGCCGCGAGCAGGACCTTGCCCTGCGACGTCTGCACGGCGGGGAACCGCGTGCCGATCTCGACCCGCAGGACGATGAGCTTGGGCACCGACACTCGGGCCACGTAGACGATGTCCGAGCCGTCCAGCTGCGACATCGACGACGACTCGCCGGTGCGGGCGACCAGCGCCTCCAGGTGTGGCCGGGCGATGTCCCACAGTCCGAGCGCGCTGACGTACGCGGTACCGAGGGTGAGCACCTTCGGGGTCAGCTGGAACAGGCCCCCGGAGCTGCGGACGAAGTCGAGCTCCTCGAGGGTCAGCAGCAGCCGGCGCGCCGTCGGCCGGGCCAGCCCGGCCGCAGCCGCCACGTCGCTGAGCGACATCGCCGGCCGGTCGGCGTTGAAGCAGGCCAGGACGTCGAGTCCGCGTGCCAGCGCCTCCACGAAGTCCGGTCCCGTACCGCGTCCCGCCACGCTCCCCCCACCCTCTCGATCTGCCCGTGGTCCGCCGAGATCCCACGGTGCGACCCGGGTACCGGGTCGCGCGGGCGGCGTCCCACCCCGCAGGGCGGGACGCCGGCGGTGCCTCAGCCGGCCACCGCGTCGTCGCCGAAGACGCTCCCACGGGCGCCGTGGGTGCTCGCCGACTTGTAGTCGGTGTAGGTGTACGGGTTGTCCAGCAGCTCGTCGTCCGGGGAGTCGGGGTTCATCCCCGCCGTCCAGGTCTCCTCGCCGAGGGTCGAGCGCAGGTGGTCCACGGTGGCGTCCACCGTGCGCCGCACGGCCGCCAGGTCGACTCCGACGAGCCGGTGGTCGGACTTCACGACCCGGCCGTCGACGAGCACGGTGTGCACGTCCCCGCGCTGGGCCTGGAAGGCGACGTGGCCGTACGGGTTGAGCAGCGGGAAGGAGACCGGCGAGCGGTCGTTCTTGATCAGCACCACGTCGGCCTTCTTGCCCGGCTCGAGGCTGCCGAGGTCGTCCCGGCCGAGCGCCCGGGCGCCACCCCGGGTGGCCCAGTCCACGACCTGCTCGGCGCGCAGGTGCACGTGGGTGACCGTGTCGCCCCTGGCGTGGGCCTCCAGGTGCTCGCGTGACCGGTCGGCGCCGAGCGTGGTGCGCATCGCGGAGAACAGGTCACTGCTCCACCAGACGCTGGTGTCCATCGACAGGGAGACCGGGATGTCGTGCCGGCGGACCTGCCAGGTGGGCGGGTAGCCCTGTCCGGCGCTCTGCTCGGACTCGGTGGAGACCGAGATCGACCCGCCGGTGGCGGCGATCCGGTGGTAGGAGTCGGTGGAGAGCGTCGCGGCGTGCACGTACACCGTCTCGGGGGTCATGAAGCCGTGCTCGTGCATCAGCCGCAGGCCGTCGTCGTTGGTGGCGCCCCAGACGCCGGCGTGCGTGGTGACCGGCAGGCCGAGTTCCCGGGCCGCCTCGAAGGCGGCCTTCTCGGGGAAGGCGGGGTCGCCGGTCACGTCGAAGGCCAGCTGCAGTCCGAGCCGTCCCTCGTCGCGCCGGCGCTGCAGGAAGGTCTGGACGGCGGGGTCGGTGGCCCACTCCCACGGCCCGGCCTGGATGTTGCCGTGGGCGAGCACGAAGCGCCCGGGCACGGCCAGCAGGGCGTCGACGGCGGCCTCGGCGTGGTCGACGGTCTGCAGCCCGTGCGACCAGTCGACCGTGGTGGTCATCCCCGCCTCCAGGGCGTCCCACGCCGAGAGCAGGTTGCCGGCGTGCACGTCCTCCGGGCGGAACACCCGGCCGTGCTCGAGGTGGTAGTACCAGACGAAGTACTGGGTGAGCGTCCAGTCGGCGCCGTATCCCGCATCGCGGTCTGCCACATGTGCCGGTGGGTGTCGATCATCCCCGGCATCACGATGCCGCCACGCGCGTCGATCTCGTGCGTGCCCGGGGGGACCTCCAGCGCCGGGCCGACCGCGGCGATCCGGTCGCCCGCGACCAGGACGTCGGCGTCGGTCAGGACGGTGTGGGCGTCGTCCATGGTCAGCACCGTGCCGCCGCGCAGGACGACCGGGCGGTCGCTGGACGGCACCACGACCTCGCTGTCGGGGTGGGTCACAGTTGGCCTCCAAGAGAGTCCGCCGGGCTCAGCGGACGAATGTCCGCTACGGTCGTCCGCGGCGCCGAGGTCACCATGGAGTGATCGCAGTCGCACTGTCAAGGGCCGTTGTGCGAGAAGACCCCCCCGCCCTGCCCCGCTTGACATGGGGAAATGGGTCTGTCGACGCTGCGACCGCAGCTGCGGACATCTGTCCGCTCTTGACGTCGAGGAGTTCCGGGACCCCATGACTGACCTCCGACAGGTCCCCGGAGCCGGCCGGGGCAGCGGCCCGCTGGCCGGGCTGCTCGTCGCTGACTTCTCCCGTGTCCTCGCCGGGCCGTACGCGACCATGCTGCTGGCCGACCTGGGCGCCGAAGTGGTCAAGGTGGAGGGGCCGGCCGGTGACGACACCCGGTCGTGGCAGCCGCCGGTGCGCGAGGGCGTCGCCACGTACTACCTCGGCGTCAACCGCAACAAGCGGTCGGTGGCGCTGAACCTCAAGGACCCCGACGACCTGGCGGCCGCCTGCGAGCTGGCCCGTCGTGCCGACGTGCTCGTCGAGAACTTCAAGCCCGGCGGGCTGGCGCGCTTCGGTCTCGTCTACGACACGATCGCCGCCGGCAACCCCAGGGTCGTCTACGCATCCATCAGCGGCTTCGGCAGCCAGCCGGGCGGGGCGTCCCTGCCCGGCTACGACCTGATCGTGCAGGCGATCTCGGGCCTGATGAGCCTGACCGGCGACCCCGACGGCGAGCCGTTCCGCGCCGGCATCTCCGTGTTCGACGTGATGGCGGGCCTGCACGCGACCATCGGCGTCCTCTCCGCCCTGAACCTCCGGCACGAGACCGGTCGGGGTCAGCACGTCGAGGTCAACCTGCTGGCGTCGGCGCTGTCCGGGCTGGTCAACCACGCGAGTGCCTGGGTCGCCGGCGGGGTCGTCCCGTTCCGGATGGGCAACAGCCACCCGAGCCTGTTCCCCTACGAGCCGCTTCCCTGCGCCGACGGGGACCTGATCATCACCGCGGGCAACAACGGGCAGTTCCGCAAGCTCGTCGAGGTGCTCGGGGCGCCGGAGCTGGCCGATGACCCCCGCTTCGCCCGCAACGAGGACCGGACGGCGAACCGCGACGAGCTGCGGCCGCTGCTGGTCGAGCGCCTGCGGACCCGCACCAAGCTCGAGTGGTTCCGGGACATCATCGCCGCCGGCGTGCCGTGCGGTCCGATCAACACCGTCGGCCAGGGGGTCGCCTTCGCCGAGGAGGTGGGGCTGGACCCGGTGGTCACGGTGGGGGACGGGGCCGCTGCCATCCCGTCGGTGCGCAACCCGATCCGGTTCTCCGAGACCCCGGCCGACTACCGCCTGCCCCCGCCCGGCCTCGACGAGCACGGTACGGAGATCCGTCGCTGGCTGACGACCCCGGAGGAGGGCCGGCGATGAGCCCCGAACGCCCCGAGTACCCGACGTCGCTGGGCGCCTCCAGCCGGGACAGCATCACCCTGCTGGGCGCCGACCTCGCCCACGACGTGATGGGCGTGGTCGGCTTCGGGGAGCTGGCCTTCTGGCTGGCCACCCAGCGGCGCCCCACGCGCGGTGAGACCCGGGTGTTCGAGGCCGTGCTGGCCGCCCTGGCCGACCACGGCTTCACCCCGACCGCGATCGTCACCCGGCTGACCTACCTCTCGGCCCCGGACTCGGTGCAGGGGGCGCTCGCCGCCGGCCTGCTCGGTGGTGGCTCCCGGTTCCTGGGGGTCACCGAGGACTGCGGCCGCTTCCTGCACGACGTCCTGGCCGGGCTGGACGGCGACCTGCCCTCCGACGACACCGGCTGGGACGCCCTGGCGCTGGAGACGGTGACCGCGCAGCGCGCGGCGCGCCGGTTCGTCCCGGGCCTCGGGCACCACGTGCACAAGGACGGCGACTCGCGGACCCCCCCGGCTGTTCCAGATCGCCGCCGAGGAGGGGCTGTTCGGCCCGCACCTGTCGTTGTTCGCCGCGATCGGCCGGGTCCACCCGCAGGTGCTGGGCCGGACCCTGCCGCTCAACGGCGCCGGGGTGTGCGGTGCGGCCCTGGCCGACCTGGGGCTGCCGATGGAGCTGCTGCGCGGGTTCGCCCTGCTCGCCCGCACCGCCGGGCTGATCGGCCAGCTCGCCGAGGAGCTGCGGCACCCTGTCGCGAAGTAGAAGGGGTGGTGCGTGGACGCGATGACCGCGGCCAGTTCAGCCATGACGACCTCCGTTGGCGTCGGTGCCCGGGAGCGGCTCCGGGACGTAGGGGTCCGGGGGGACGGACCGGTTGTTGAGGTCGACGGAGAGGAAGACCTCGTTTTACCGGGCCAGCACGTCGACCGGTGCGGACCGGCCGCCGTTCGCCGACGAGTGGGTGGCCAAGATCGAGCGGTTCCGGGAGACCCTGACCCAGGCCGAGCCGGACGTCCCTGGTGATGGTCGGCAGCGACCACTTCCACCAGCTGTGGCTGGACAACATGCCGCAGTTCCTGGTGGGCAAGGCGCCGTTCTTCGACGCGAACTTCTACAACGAGGAACGCGAGTTCGGCCTGCCGCGGATGCTGCTGCCGGGTGAGGAGGAGCTCGCCGCCCACCTGCTGCGCGACGGCCTCGACCGCGGTTTCGACCTGGCTTCCAGCAACGAGCTGCGGATCGACCACAGCATCACGTGCCCGATCATCACGCTGCGCCCGCAGGCCGACCTGCCCATCGTGCCGGTCTACACCAACATCTTCGCCCCGCCGCTGCCCAGCCGAAGCGCTTCGTCCAGCTCGGGCGGGCGATCCGGGAGATGGTCGAGTCCTGGGACAGCGACAAGCGCGTCGCGGTGATCGGCACCGGCCACCTGTCGCTGGAGCTGGGTGGGCCCCGCCAGTTCGGCGAGCACGGCCCGGACCCCGAGTTCGACCGCAGGGCCGTCGAGTGGATCGCCAGCGGCGACATCGAGGGCTGCCTGGCCGAGGTGAGCCTGGAGAACCTGCATGCGCCGGGCAACGCCACCCACGGCTTCATGGACTTCATGCTGATGATGGGGGTCGCCGGCGAGGGGCAGAAGGCCGACCACGTCGACACCCTCGACCTGTTCCACACCATGGAGGCCTACTTCACCTGGTACCCGAACGGCGTCCCGCAGGCGCGCGCTGCCGCGGCTGGCCCGGCGGAGGTGACCCGGTGAGCAAGTACCTGCTGGACAAGTTCCTGTACACCGTCGACCGCGACCCCGAGCTGGTCGAGCGCTACCGCGAGGACCCCGCGGGCACGGTGGAGTGGTGTGAGGCCGAGATGGCCGGCACCATGCTCAACTGCATCCCCGCCGAACGGACCACCTGGCTGTCGTTCACCGAGGAGGAGCGCCGCGCCCTGCGCTAGCACGACCACGTGGCGCTGTTCCAGATGGGCGCGCACCCGTTCCTGACGCTCACGCTCTTCATCGCGATGTTCGAGCGCGACCACGGCCCGCTGGAGTACCAGAAGGCCTACGGCAGGGCGATGGAGCACATCTCCCTGCCCTATCCCGACATCGCGACCTGGGCGCGTGCACGCCGCCGTCCTGCACACCCGGGGGAGCCCCCGGCGTACCGCACGCACCCCGACCCCGTCGCCGACCCTGGGCGGACGCTGGTCCGGGTGACCGCCGCGCCGGTGGTCCCGCTGGACCTGCTGTGCGCCTCGGGGACGTCGTACTTCGGTCGCCCGGCCGTGCCCTACGTCCCCGGGGTGCAGGGCATCGGCGTGGTGGAGGCCTCCGCCGTCCACCCGCCCGGTGCCCGCGCCTGGTTCGCCACCTCCGCCGGCATGGCGCCCGGCGACGGCAGCCAGGCCGACGCTGCGCCGTCGCCGACGGCGACGTCGTCCCGCTCGAGGCCGATCTCCCCGCCCCGGCGGTGGCCGCGATCGGCCTGTCAGGGGTCGCCGCGTGGATGGCGCTGACCTGGCGGGGACAGCTGCGGCCGGGGGAGCGGGTCGTGGTGCTCGGCGCCGGTGGAGCCGTCGGGCAGGCCGCCGTCGGCGCGGCCCGGGCCCTCGGCGCGGCACGGGTCGTCGCCGTGTGCCGGCCGGGACCGTCCGCCGAGCGGGCCGCGCGAGCCGGCGCCGACGAGGTCGTCTCCCTCACCGGGGACGTCGACGAGCTGGCCGCGCGGCTGGCGGAGGCCACCGGCGGGAGCGCCGACGTCGTGGTCGACCCCGTGTTCGGCGCCGCGGCCACGGCCGCGGCGCGGGTGCTCGCGCCGGGCGGCCGGCTGGTCAACCTCGGCGGGGCGTCGGGGGACACCGCGGAGTTCTCCTCGGCCACCCTGCGCAGCCGCAGCGCCTCGGTGCTCGGCTACACCAACAACGCGCTCACCGGGGAGCAGCGGTCCACCGCCCTCGCCGCCGTGCTGGCCTGCGCCGCCGCCGGGCAGCTGGCGGTCGACCACGACGTCCTGCCGCTGTCCCGGGTGGCCGAGGGCTGGGACCGCACCGCGAGCGGCGGACGCCGCGTCGTGCTCGTGCCCGGCGGCTGATCACCCGGGCTTGCGGCAGACCAGGACCAACGTGCCGGGAACCAGCGCCCCACGGGCCGGGGACCACTGCCCCCACTGCTGGGTGCGCTCCGGCGTCCACTCCGGCTCGATGAGGTCGTCGAGAACCAGACCCGCCGCCACGACGGCGCGCACCCAGTCGCCGACGGTGCGGTGGTGCTCGACGTACACGGCCCGGCCGTCCTCGCCGGTCTCCACGTACGGCGTCCGGTCGAAGTAGGAGGAGACCACCCGCAGGTCCGCCGGGTCGGGGGAGTCGGGCAGCGGCCAGCGGAACGGATGGTTCACCGAGGCGACGAACCGCCCGCCCGGGCGCAGCACCCGTGCCACCTCGGCCAGCGCCCCCTCGACGTCGGCGACGAAGGGCAGCCCGCCGAACGCCGAGCAAACCAGGTCCACGCTCGCCGAGGTCAGCGGCAGCGCCCCGACGTCGGCCTGCAGCAGGGGGACGTCGACGCCCGTGGCGCGGTTGAGCTCGGCGGCGCGGGCCAGCATCCCGCCGGAGAGGTCCAGCGCGACAACGTCGGCGCCCTCGCGGCGCAGCCACCGCGAGCAGGGCGCGGACCCGCAGCCGACCTCGAGCACGCGGCGCCCGGCGACGTCCCCGAGCAGGTGCGCCTCGCCCTCCCGCAGGCCCTCGGGACACCACAGGAAGTCGACATGACCGAGGTCGGCGCCGTGCTCGGCGAGGTAGGCCGGCGCCGCGGCGTCCCACCAGCGGCGGTTGGCCCGAACCGACTCCGCCGTGCCCGCCGGCCGACGGGCGACCCCGCTCGGTGCCGGATAGCCGTCGTCGGCCAGCGGCAGGGCGGGCGGAGAGGCGGCCGGGGTGTCCATGACACGCCGATCGTGACACGCCGGGCTGCCCGGAGCGGGGCTGCACCCAGGTGGACCGGGTGTCGACCGGCTCCGTACCATGGGACTGCGCCAGAGGTCTGTCAGTGCTGAGCCCATGAGGGGATCGGCGCGCGCCGGCTCTCCCCGCTCCCCGCGGTCATCCGGCCGCGGGACGTCCTGTCCCTACGCATCCCCCGTCCGGAGCACTCGACCACATGACCTCTACCCAGGTCCGTCCTAACAGCACCCCCCAGGTCGCCGTCAACGACATCGGCACAGCCGAGGACTTCCTCGCCGCGATCGACCAGACGATCAAGTACTTCAACGACGGCGACATCGTCGAAGGCGTCATCGTCAAGGTCGACCGGGACGAGGTGCTGCTGGACATCGGCTACAAGACCGAGGGCGTCATCCCCTCGCGCGAGCTGAGCATCAAGCACGACGTCGACCCGCACGAGGTCGTCAGCGTCGGCGACCAGGTCGAGGCCCTCGTCCTCCAGAAGGAGGACAAGGAGGGGCGCCTGATCCTGTCCAAGAAGCGTGCGCAGTACGAGCGCGCCTGGGGCATGATCGAGCGGATCAAGGAGTCCGACGACATCGTCAAGGGCACCGTGATCGAGGTGGTCAAGGGCGGTCTGATCCTCGACGTCGGGCTGCGCGGCTTCCTCCCGGCGTCGCTGGTCGAGATGCGGCGCGTGCGCGACCTGCAGCCGTACGTCGGGCGTGAGCTCGAGGCCAAGATCATCGAACTCGACAAGAACCGCAACAACGTCGTCCTGTCCCGCCGGCAGTGGCTCGAGCAGACCCAGTCCGAGGTGCGCTCGACGTTCCTCGCGACCCTGCAGAAGGGCCAGGTCCGCAGCGGCGTCGTGTCGTCGATCGTCAACTTCGGCGCCTTCGTCGACCTCGGTGGCGTCGACGGTCTCGTGCACGTGTCCGAGCTGTCCTGGAAGCACATCGACCACCCCAGCGAGGTGGTCGAGGTCGGCCAGGAGGTCACCGTCGAGGTGCTCGACGTCGACCTGGACCGCGAGCGGGTCTCGCTGTCGCTCAAGGCGACGCAGGAGGACCCGTGGCAGCAGTTCGCCCGGACGCACGCGATCGGCCAGGTCGTGCCGGGCAAGGTCACCAAGCTCGTGCCGTTCGGCGCGTTCGTGCGTGTCGACGAAGGCATCGAGGGGCTCGTCCACATCTCCGAGCTCGCCGAGCGCCACGTCGAGATCCCCGAGCAGGTCGTCAACGTCGGCGACGAGCTGCTCGTCAAGGTCATCGACATCGACCTCGACCGGCGGCGCATCTCGCTGTCCCTCAAGCAGGCCAACGAGCAGGGCGTCGGCGGCATCGCCGAGTTCGACCCGTCGCAGTACGGCATGGCTGCGTCCTACGACGAGCAGGGCAACTACATCTACCCCGAGGGCTTCGACGCCGACACGGGCGAGTGGATGCCGGGCTTCGAGGAGCAGCGCGACGCCTGGGAGCGGCAGTACGCCGAGGCCCAGAAGCGCTTCGAGGCGCACCAGGCGCAGATCACCCGCATGGCGGCGGCCGACGCCGAGGCCGCGCTGCCCACGTCGTACACGTCGGTGACCGGTCGCGAGGCAGAGGGCGACGAGGCCCCGGCGCCGCGCACCGACGCTGGCGCTGGTGGTGGTGGTGGTGGTGGTGGCAGCGTCGGTGGCACCCTGGCCACCGACGAGGCGCTGCAGGCGCTGCGCGAGAAGCTGTCCGGCGGGGCGTAGCCCGTCCCGTCCGTCAGGAGCCCCGTCCGGTCCGCCGGCGGGGGCTCCCGCGCGTCGGGTCAGCGCCGGCGGGCGGCCAGGGACGCGGCGAGCACGAGGCTCGCGGCGTAGAGCCAGTACGGCGTCGCCAGGTTGCGCAGCGACAGCGGCCAGAACAGCGAGGCCCCGCCGGTCGCCAGGTCCCGCCACAGGTGGAGCAGCACGCCGAGCGCGGCACCGGTGAGCACCAGGCGCGCGCGGCCGCGGGGGAGCCGTGCCGCGACGGCGGCGAGCACCAGCGGCGTGGTCAGGGAGTGGCTGTAGGGGCGGCGCGTCCCGGCGGTGAGCACGTCGGAGCCGAACAGGTCCATGGGCACGTGGTCGACGTCGATGAGGACCGACATCGCGAGCGCGGACAGCAGCAGCGCGCGGGGGAGCGGTCGCGCGCGCAGGGCGACCGCCGCGCCCAGCAGGAGCGCGGCGGTGGCGAGGTGCGCCGGCTCGTCGACCAGACCGAGGACGACGCGGGGCGGATCCGTGAGACGGACGGCGCTGTCCACGACCAGCACGACCCCGACCAGGAGCGCGAGCGCGCTGCGGTGCGGGCTCTCCTGCGTTCCGGTGACCGCAGCGCGTTCGGATCGTCGGGCACCGGTCCAGCATGCTGGGCGAGTGCGCAGAGTCGGCCTGACGGGTGGGATCGGGTCCGGCAAGTCCGTGGTCAGCGGGCTGCTGGCCGGACGCGGCGCCGTCGTCGTCGATGCCGACCTGCTCGCCCGGGAGGTCGTCGCGCCGGGGACGCCGGGGCTGGCCGCGGTCGTCGACGAGTTCGGTCCGGGAGTGCTGACGCCGGACGGCGCACTCGACCGGCCGGCGCTGGGCCGGATCGTCTTCGGCGACGCCGACGCCCTGGCCCGGCTGAACGCGGTCGTGCACCCGCTCGTCGCCGAGCGGACGCGCGAGGAGTTCGCGGCGGCGGAGCGCGCGGGCGCTCGGCTCGTCGTCCACGACGTAGCGCTGCTGGTCGAGAACGGCCTCGCCGACCACTACGACGCCGTGGTGGTCGTCGCCGCGCGCCCGGAGACGCAGCTGCACCGGCTCGTCCACCTGCGCGGCATGACCGAGGACGACGCGCAGGCCCGGATCGCGGCGCAGGCTCCGCTCGCCGACAAGCTCGCCGTCGCCACGCACGTCGTCCACAACGACGGTGCGCGCGAGGACCTCGAGCGGAAGGTGGACGCCCTCTGGGAGCAGCTCATCGCCGTCCGCTGAGAGCGCACCGCGAGCCGCGCGGACTGTCGGACCCCCGACCTACCGTGGGCCCGTGACACCCCCCGCGCCCACGGCAGCTCCGCTGGCCCACGGTCCGCGCCCCACCGTCCCGCGCCTGGCGACCGACGTTGTCCGGACCGGGCGGCGGTTCCAGGTGGTGTCGGAGTACCAGCCCGCCGGCGACCAGCCGGCGGCGATCGACGAGCTCGAGCGACGACTGGCCGAGGGCCGGCCCGACGTCGTGCTGCTGGGCGCCACCGGCACGGGCAAGAGCGCCACGACGGCCTGGCTCGTCGAGCGGGTCCAGCGCCCGACGCTGGTCATGGCGCCGAACAAGACGCTGGCCGCCCAGCTCGCCAACGAGTTCCGCGAGCTGCTGCCGCACAACGCCGTCGAGTACTTCGTCTCCTACTACGACTACTACCAGCCCGAGGCCTACGTCCCGCAGACCGACACCTACATCGAGAAGGACTCGTCGGTCAACGAGGAGGTCGAGCGGCTCCGCCACTCGGCGACGATGTCGCTGCTGACCCGCCGCGACGTCGTCGTGGTCGCGTCGGTGTCGTGCATCTACGGCCTCGGCACCCCGCAGGAGTACGTCGACCGCATGGTCCGCCTCCGGGTCGGCCAGGAGGTCGACCGCGACAAGCTCCTGCGGATGCTCGTCGACGTGCAGTACACGCGCAACGACCTCGCCTTCACCCGGGGCACCTTCCGAGTGCGGGGCGACACCGTCGAGGTCTTCCCGGTGTACGAGGAGAAGGCCGTCCGGATCGAGATGTTCGGTGACGAGATCGAGCGTCTGATGACGCTCCACCCGCTGACGGGGGAGGTCATCTCCGAGCACCAGGAGGTGTTCGTCTTCCCGGCGACGCACTACGTGGCGGGCCCGGAGCGGATGGAGCGCGCGATCGCCGGCATCGAGGCGGAGCTCGCCGACCGGCTCGCGGAGATGGAGCGGCAGGGCAAGCTGCTCGAGGCGCAGCGGCTGCGCATGCGCACGACCTACGACATCGAGATGATGCGTCAGGTCGGCTTCTGCTCGGGCATCGAGAACTACTCGCGTCACATCGACGGCCGCGCACCGGGCACCGCTCCCCACACGCTGCTCGACTACTTCCCCGAGGACTTCCTGCTCGTCATCGACGAGAGCCACGTGACGGTGCCGCAGGTGGGCGGCATGTACGAGGGCGACATGAGCCGCAAGCGGACGCTCGTCGACCACGGGTTCCGGCTCCTGAGCGCGATGGACAACCGCCCGCTGAAGTGGGAGGAGTTCCTCCAGCGCATCGGCCAGGCCGTGTACCTCTCGGCGACGCCCGGCCCCTACGAGCTGTCGCGGGTGGGTGGCGACGTGGTGGAGCAGGTCATCCGGCCCACCGGCCTGCTCGACCCCGAGGTGGTCGTGAAGCCCACGAAGGGCCAGATCGACGACCTCGTCGAGCAGATCCGGCTGCGCACCGAGCGCGACGAGCGCGTGCTCGTCACCACGCTGACGAAGAAGATGGCGGAGGACCTCACCGACTACCTGCTCGAGCTGGGGATCCAGGTCCGCTACCTGCACTCCGAGGTCGACACGATCCGGCGGATCGAGCTGCTGAAGGAGTTGCGGCAGGGCCACTACGACGTGCTCGTCGGGATCAACCTGCTCCGGGAGGGGCTCGACCTGCCGGAGGTCAGCCTGGTCGCGATCCTTGACGCCGACAAGGAGGGCTTCCTCCGGTCGGGCACCTCACTCATCCAGACGATCGGGCGGGCGGCGCGCAACGTGTCCGGCCAGGTGCACATGTACGCCGACAAGATCACGCCCTCGATGGCGCACGCCATCGAGGAGACGAACCGGCGCCGCGAGAAGCAGGTCGCCTACAACACCGAGCGGGGCCTGGATCCCCAGCCACTGCGCAAGAGGATCGTCGACATCCTCGACGGCATCTACCGCGAGGCGGAGGACTCCGAGAACGGGAAGCTCGTGGGCGGGTCGGGGCGGCAGCAGTCCCGCGGGAAGGCGCCCGTGCCGGGGCTGTCGTCGAAGAAG
>JALYNA010000262.1 GCA_030773455.1 Actinomycetota bacterium | reverse complement strand
GCCGGCCGGCGCGACCACCGGATACCCGGCGCGGGCGGCGGCCAACTGCACGGTGCTGGTGGGGTCGACCTCGCGGACGGGATCGACGCCGGACTGCTTGAGCGACATCCAGCCCACCAGGGCCAGGCAGATCAGCACCAGCGGGACCAGGGACCGCAGCATGTTCGCCGCGGTCATCCGGTTGGCCCGCTCGATCGCCGGCGAGGGCGCCTGCGCGGAGGGCTGACTGGTCGGGCCGGCTGAGCTCACCCCCCTAGGATGACAGGACTGTCGCCCCACCCCACCGCCCAGCGTGACGTGCGGTGGAACCAGGAGGTCCGCGTGTCCCTGCCCCTGCCCGACGGCTCCACCACCCACAGCGGAGGCAGCTTCACCTCCGACCGTCCGGCGCCGGACCGCAACCTCGCCCTGGAGCTGGTGCGGGTCACCGAGGCCGGCGCGATGGCCGCCGGCCGCTGGGTGGGCCGCGGCGACAAGAACGGCGGCGACGGTGCCGCCGTGGACGCCATGCGCGCGCTCATCGGCACGGTCAGCATGAAGGGCGTCGTCGTCATCGGGGAGGGCGAGAAGGACCAGGCCCCGATGCTCTACAACGGCGAGCAGGTCGGCGACGGCAACGGCCCGGAGTGCGACGTGGCGGTCGACCCGGTCGACGGCACGACGCTGATGGCCAAGGGCATGCCGAACGCCATCGCGGTCATGGCGGTGGCCGACCGCGGCGCCATGTACGACCCGTCGGCGGTCTTCTACATGGACAAGATCGCCACCGGCCCGGCCGCGGCCGACGTCATCGACATCACCGCCCCCGTCGCGGAGAACATCCGCCGGGTGGCCAAGGCCAAGAAGAGCTCGGTCGGCGACGTCACCGTCTGCATCCTCGACCGGCCGCGCCACGAGCAGCTGATCCACGAGGTGCGGGAGGCCGGCGCCCGGATCAAGTTCATCACCGACGGCGACGTCGCCGGCGCGATCGCCGCGGCCCGGGACGGCACCGGCGTCGACATGCTCATGGGCATCGGCGGCACGCCGGAGGGCATCATCACCGCCTGCGCGCTCAAGTGCATGGGCGGTGCCCTGCAGGGCCGGCTGTGGCCCAAGGACGACGACGAGCGGCAGAAGGCCCTCGACGCCGGCCACGACCTCGACCGGGTGCTGCACATTGACGACCTGGTGCGCGGCGACGTCTTCTTCGTGGCCACCGGCATCACCGATGGCGAGCTCCTGCGCGGCGTGCAGTACCGCGCCGGCGGGTGCACGACGCAGTCCCTGGTCATGCGGTCGAAGTCGGGCACCATCCGCTCGATCGAGAGCCTGCACTCCCTGGAGAAGCTGCGCGCCTACTCCGCGGTGCGCTTCGACCGGTCCGACGGCTGAGTCACCCGGGCGGCAGGGGCCGCGGGGCGAGACGGTCGACCAGCGCCCACCACCTGCTCGCCGACTCCCCCGGCGCCAGGCTGCGCAGCCGCAGGTCGCCGAAGACCGTCCTGCCGTGGACGACGACCAGCGGGGTGCCCGCCAGGCGCGGCACCGGTGCCAGCCGCACCTTCCGGCTGCCGAGCACCGTCCAGCCGTGCAGCTCTGCGTCCACCCCCTCGGCGACGACCACGTCGATGTCGCCGAAGACGGTGCCGAGGTGCAGGTCGACGCGGTCGGCGGTGGTGCACAGCCCCCGCAGGTCGATCCGGATGTCGCGGAAGACCGTGCCCGCGCGCCGCGGCGGCGTCGCCGCGCCGGCCGAGGTGATGTCACCGAAGACGCTGGTGACCTCCTCCGGCGCCCGGGTGCCGACGATCTCCGCCGCCGGCGCGTCCGGGGGCAGGTCGGCGACGAGCGCGGCCAGTTCGTCGAGGGTGCCGGCGGCGTAGGCGGCCCCGGCCGGGTCGCCGAACTCCGACAGGGTCGATCCGCCCCTCGGCGACCGCCCGCTGCAGGCGGGTGACGGTGGCCTCGCGGTCGGCGTCCGAGGCACGGACGGCCGGCGGCCGGCCGGGGTCGGGCTCCACGCGGCCGACCGTAGCCGAGCCTGACTGCTCCGACGACGGTGCGCCGTCCGGCTGCGGGCTCATTCCAGCTCGCTGCACGAGACGACGGCGAGCGGCTTGACCCGACCCCCGCAGGTGCTGCCGTAGCGCTCGTACTCCGAGAACGGCGCGGACCCCAGGTACAGCTGGTCGCAGGCGTCGAGGGTGCCTGCGAAGCACTCCTGCGCGTGTCCGTCCAGCGCCGGGTCGGTGCCGAGGGTGCCGGGCGGCACCGGGTCGGCCTGCTCGACGGGCCCGTACCCGTACCCCCCGAGGGGGCCACCCAGCGACGCCCCGGTCTCCAGCATTGACTCGCCCAGCGCACTGCCGATCCCACGGCCGACGTCGTCCGCCCGGCCGGCGAGCACCGAGGACACAAGCAGCGCGGAGGGCAGCGCCGCGGCCAGGAGCCCGACGGAGAGCACCGCAGCGCCCGCGGCGGCGGCCGCGACCAGGCTGCCGGTGCCGCGTCGGGAGGTCGCTGCCAGCGGGAGTGGGGGCGGTGCGGCGGGCGCGGGGCAGGCCGGCGTCGAGGCCACCCAGTCGGGTAGCCGGCAGCGGCCAGCCGGACGGCGGCGTCGCGACCGTCGAGGGCACGGTGACCGACGAGGGCGTCGAGGCGGCGCCCGGGGGGAACGGCCGGGGCGCCGGCTGCGGGCGACCGGGTGGCCACCGGTCGCGGGGGGG
>JALYNA010000261.1 GCA_030773455.1 Actinomycetota bacterium | reverse complement strand
CTGCTGTCCTTCCTGCGCTCGGCCGCCGGGCCGACGGCGGTCGCCCTCGGAGCCCTGCTCCTGCTCCAGCGGCTGGCGGACGGCGCCGGGGCCTCGTGGCCGCGCTCGTGCCGGTGCTGGCCGCGCTGACCGTGCCGCACGCACCGGTCGTCAGCTGGCTCGACCGCGTGCGGGGCGCGTCCGCGGATCAGGCGCCCGGCTCGCGGCGCATCGGGACGTGGGGGATGCCGTCCTCGACGTAGCCCGGACCGCTGCGCCGGAACCCGAGGCGCTCGTACCAGCCCTCCAGGTGGGCCTGGGCGCCCAGCGTGACGGGAACGCCCTCGCACAGCGCGATCCCGGCCTGGATCAGCCGCGCGGCCAGGCCCTGCCCGCGGTGCGCCGCCGCGGTGGCGACCCGGCCGATCGCACGGGTGGCGCCGTCGTCGAGCACGCGGATGGTCGCGGCCACGCCGCCGTCGCCGTCCTCGAACCACAGGTGCACCGTGGCGGGCTCGACGTCCCGGCCGTCCAGCTCCGGATAGGGGCACTGCTGCTCGACGACGAAGACGTCCACCCGCAGCCGGCACAGCCGGTAGACCTCGGCGCCGGTGAGCTCGGTGAACCGGGCCGTGCGCATGGACAGCGGTGCAGCGGTCATGCGGGGAGTTGTAGCCGACGGTCCTGGTCCGCCCGGTCGCCGCACGTGATACACCTTATTGCTGAGGTTTGGCTTGCCTATCTTTTGGAGTTCCTACGTGACCAGGCTCGTGCGGACGACCGCGACTGCTCTGTCCGCCCTCACCGTCGCCGGGGCGCTCGCCGGCTGCGGAGGAGACGACGCGGCGGCGGCGGAGACGCTGACCGTCTACAGCGCCCAGCACGAGAGCCTGGTCCGCACGATGCTCGAGGGCTTCACCGAGGAGACCGGCATCGCGCTGGAGTTCCGCGACGCCAACGACGCCGAGCTGGCCAACCAGATCGTGCAGGAGGGCGAGGCATCGCCGGCCGACGTCTTCCTCACCGAGAACAGCCCGTCGATCGACGTCCTCGACCGCGAGGGCCTGCTCGCGCCGCTGGACCAGGCGACCCTCGACCAGGTCGGCGCCCAGTACCGGCCGTCGTCGGGCAACTGGACCGGCTTCGCCGCCCGGTCCACGGTGCTGGTGTACAACCCCGCGCAGCTGCCCGAGGGGGAGCTGCCGGCGTCGATCCTGGACCTGGCGGACCCGCAGTGGGAGGGCCGCATCGGCATCGCCGCAGGCGGGGCGGACTTCCAGGCGATCGTCGCCGGCGTCCTGGCGCTGCGCGGCGAGGAGGCGACCCGCGCCTGGCTGCAGGGCCTGGAGCGCAACGCCGGGATCTACCAGAGCAACACCGCGGTGATGACCGCCGCCGACGAGGGGGAGATCGACGCCGGCGTCATGTACCACTACTACTGGTACCGCGACCGCGCCGAGAACGGCCTCAAGAGCGACGACGCCGAGCTTCACTACTTCCGCAACGCCGACCCGGGCGCCTTCCTCAGCGTCTCCGGCGCCGGCGTCCTGGCCTCCAGCGACCAGCCCGAGAAGGCCCAGCAGCTGGTCGCCTACCTGACCGGCAAGGAGGCGCAGCAGCGGCTGGCCGAGAGCTCGGCGCTGGAGTACGCCGTCGGCAACGGCGTCCCCTCCGCCGAGGACCTGCCGCCGCTGGAGGAGCTGCAGGGGCCGCAGGTCGACCCGGGCGGGCTCGACCAGCGGCGGGTCACCGAGCTGATGCAGGACGTGGGGCTGCTCTGAGCGCTCCCGCGTCGCCGGCCGCCGAACCCGGGACGACGGCCCGGCCGGCCGTCCCGGGGCCATCGGGCACGCGCTCGCGGCGCGCGCCGCTGACCCTGCTGCTCGCGGCGGCGGTCGCGCTGCTGGCGCTGCTGCCCCTGGTCTTCGTCGCCGCGGGGATGGCCGACGTCGGCTGGGTCGGGGTGCGGGAGCTGGTGTTCCGGTGGCGGGTGGCCGAGCTGCTGGGCAACACCGCACGGCTGGCCGGCGGCGCGGTGCTGCTGTGCGCCGTCCTGGGCGTGGGTGCGGCCTGGCTGGTGGAGCGCTCGGCGCTGCCGGGACGGCGGGTCTGGCACGTGCTGCTGGTGGCGCCGCTGGCGGTGCCGGCGTTCGTCAACAGCTACGCCTGGATCTCGCTGCTGCCCGGCCTGGACACCTACGGCGGCGCGCTGCTGGTCGTGACGCTGTCGTACTCCCCGTTCGTCTACCTGCCGGTGGTCGCCGCCTTCCGCGGCCTGGACCCGGCGCTGGAGGACACCGCCCGCGGGCTGGGCCTGTCCGGCTGGGCGGTGTTCCGGCGGGTGCAGCTGCCGCAGTTGCGGGTGGCGCTGCTCGGCGGCTCCCTGCTCGTCGCGCTGCACGTGCTGGCCGAGTTCGGCGCGCTGCAGATGCTGCGCTACCCGACCTTCACGACCGCCATCTACGACCAGTACCGCGCCACCTTCAACGGGCCCGGCGCGACCACGCTGGCCGGTGTCCTGCTGCTGCTGTGCCTGGGCCTGCTGCTCGCCGAGCTGCGGCTGCGCGGGCGGCGCGGCTACGCCCGCACGGGTGCCGGAGTGGCACGGGTCGGGCGGCCGGTCGGGCTGGGGGCGATCGCCGTCCCGGCAATGCTGGCCCTCGGCGGCCTGGTCGCGCTCTCCCTCGCCGTGCCGCTGGGCAGCCTGGCGCTGTGGATGGTCCGTGGCGCGTCGACCGCGCTGGACGGCGCCGCGCTGGCCACCACCACGGGGACCACGCTGGGGCTGGCCGCACTGGCCGCGCTCGTCACCACCGCGATGGCGCTGCCCACCGGCTGGCTCGCCGTCCGCGCCCGGGGCCGGATGGCCACGCTGCTGGAGCGCAGCACCTACCTGGGCAGCTCGGTGCCGGCCATCGTGATCGCGCTGGCGCTGGTCACCGTGGCGATCGAGGTCACGCCGTGGCTCTACCAGACGGTGCCGGTGCTGCTGGCGGCCTACGCGATCCTGTTTCTGCCCCGGGCCATCGTTCCCGTCCGCGCGGGGTTCGAGCAGGCACCGCCGCTCTACGACGACGTCGCCGCGTCGCTGGGGTCCTCGGCGGCCGACCGGCTGCGCCGGGTGACCCTGCCGCTGCTGGCCCCCGGCCTCGGCGCCGGCGCGGCGCTGGTGTTCCTGGCCGTGGTCACCGAGCTGACCGCCACCCTGCTGCTCGCGCCCACTGGCACCACGACGCTGGCCACCGCCTTCTGGTCGGCCAGCAGCACGCTGGAGTACGGCGCCGCCGCCCCGTACGCGGTCGTCATGGTGCTGCTCTCGGCGCCGGCCACCGTGCTGCTCTCCCGTGACGCCCGGCGCGGGCTGACGACGTGAGCCCCCGCCTCCCGACCCGACGAGGACCCCGTTCATGAGCTCGCTGACGGTCACCGACGTGACGAAGTCCTACGGCACGACGCCGGTGCTGGCCGGCGTGGACCTGCACGTGCCCGAGGGCAGCCTCACCGCGCTGCTCGGGCCCTCCGGCTGCGGCAAGACGACGCTGCTGCGGCTGGTCGCCGGCTTCGACGACCCCGACCGCGGAACGGTCGAGATCGGCGGGCGCACGGTGGCCGGGCCCGGCCGCAGCGTGGCCGCGCGGCGCCGGCACATCGGCTTCGTGCCGCAGGAGGGCGGGCTGTTCCCGCACCTGTCGGTCGCCGGCAACGTCGCCTTCGGCCTGGCCCGGCGGCAGCGC
>JALYNA010000260.1 GCA_030773455.1 Actinomycetota bacterium | reverse complement strand
GCGGCCGCCCGGTGACCGACGCCGGCGCCCGGGCCCAGGTCGCCACGGCGTGGGGTGTCGCGGAGCTGCCGGCCACCCCCGGCCGGGACACCACCGGGATCATGGCCGCCGCGGCGCACGGGGAGCTCGCCGGCCTGCTGGTCGGGGCCGTCGACCCCGCCGACCTGCCCGACCCGTTGCTGGCCGAGGCCGCGCTGGCCCGGGCCGGCTTCGTGGTGAGCCTGGAGCTGCTGCCCAGCCTGGTCACCGAGCACGCCGACGTCGTCCTGCCGGTGGCCGCCGCCGCGGAGAAGGCCGGCGCGTACCTGGACTGGGAGGGCCGGCTACGCCCGTTCGACGCCACGCTGCACGGCACCGGCCAGCTGCCCGACGGCCGCGTGCTGCAGGGGCTGGCCGACGAGCTGGACGTCGAGCTGCGGCTGCCCGCCCCCGAGGTCGCCCGCGCCGAGCTCGCCGCCCTCGGGGTCGTCGCCGAGCGCCCACGGGTGTCCGGCCTGGACGTCCCCCCGCCGCACGACCCGGAGCTCGCCGACGACGAAGCCGTGCTGGCCTCGTGGCGGCAGCTGCTCGACGTGGGCACGCTGCAGCGCGACGAGCCCGAGCTGGCCGGCACCGCGCGCCCGCCGGCGGCCCACCTCGGCAAGGACGCCGCCCGCCGGCTGGGCCTGGCCGACGGCGACCGGGTCACCGTCCGCGGCGCGACGGGCGAGGTCACCCTGCCGGTGGTGGTCACCGAGATGCCCGACCAGGTGGTCTGGCTGCCGATGCGCTCCCCGGGCAGCGAGCTGCGCACCGGGCTGGGCACCCCGCCCGGCGGCGTGGTGCGCCTGGCTGCCGCCTCCTCACCCGCCCCGGCCACCGTGATGGGAGATGCTCGATGAACGTCCTCGCCGCGGCCGACCAGCCCACCCTCGAGGACTTCGGCACCGACGTCTGGTGGATCGTCCTGATCAAGGTCGTCGGCGTCTTCGGCGTCCTCGTGCTGCTGACGCTGTTCGCCATCGTCTTCGAGCGCAAGGTCGTCGCACGGATGCAGCAGCGGGTGGGCCCCAACCGGGTCGGCCCGCGCGGCTACCTGCAGAGCCTCGCCGACGGGCTGAAGCTGGCGTTCAAGGAAGACATCATGCCGGCGCTCGCGGACAAGCCGGTCTACTTCCTGGCCCCGGTCATCGCCACCATCCCGGCGTTCCTGGCGTTCTCGGTCATCCCGCTCGGCCCGACGGTGAGCATCTTCGGCGAGCGGACGCCGCTGCAGCTGACCGACGCCCCCATCGGCGTCCTCGTCGTCCTGGCCTGCTCGGCGATGGGCGTCTACGGGATCGTGCTCGCCGGCTGGGCGTCGGGCTCGACCTATCCGCTGCTGGGCGGGCTGCGCAGCGCCGCGCAGATGGTCAGCTACGAGATCGCGATGGGGCTGTCGATCGTCGCGGTCTTCCTCTACGCCGGCTCGATGTCCACCTCGGAGATCGTCGCCGCGCAGGCCGACGGCAACCCGGTCTCGTTCTTCGGCCTCGACCTCACCGGACCCGGCTGGTTCGCCGTGCTGCTGCCGGTGTCCTTCGTCATCTACGTCATCGCGGTGGTGGGGGAGACCAACCGGGCGCCGTTCGACCTGCCCGAGGCCGAGAGCGAGCTGGTCGGCGGCTTCCACACCGAGTACTCGTCGCTGAAGTTCGCGCTGTTCTTCCTCGCCGAGTACATCAACATGGTCACCGTCTCGGCGCTGGCCGCGACGCTCTTCCTCGGCGGCTGGCGGGCGCCGTGGCCGATCTCGATCTGGGACGGCGCCAACTCCGGCTGGTGGCCGCTGCTGTGGTTCTTCCTCAAGGTCGTCGCCGCGCTGTTCGTCTTCATCTGGCTGCGCGGCACGCTGCCCCGGCTGCGCTACGACCAGTTCATGCGCTTCGGGTGGAAGGTGCTCGTCCCGACCGCGCTGGTGTGGATCCTCGTGGTCGCAACCATGCGCACCGTCGCCCGCGAGGCCGACCTGTCCACCGGCCAGGTGGCGCTGTTCGTCGGCGTCCCGATCGCGCTGCTGGTCATCGCCGTGCTGCTCGTGGCCAGCCGGGCCAGCAACCGGGCCACCCGGGTCGCGGCGACCAAGGCCGCGGCCGGCTCGATCCACCCGACCGAGGCCGAGCCGGAGGTGCTGCCGCCTCCGGGACCGCGCCGCCGGCCGGCCGGCCGCACCGGTCCCAGCCGCGCCGAGGGCGGCTACCCCATCCCGCCGATGGACCTCACCGTCCCGCCGTCGCCGCGGCTGCGCCGCCGCGACCCGGTCGCGCCTGACGGCGCCGTGGTGGGCACCGGACGGCGCAGCGGCGCCGGCACCCAGGAGGACGCCGATGTCTGAGCACAACCCGTCAGCGAGCGGCGAGACCAAGGGACTGGCGCAGGCGGCCCGCGGCGAGCTCGCCCACCGCGACCGCGACGCCGGGCCGGTCAAGCGGTCCAGCTGGCTGCCCGGTCCCGGGCAGGGCTTCGGGGTCACCTTCGCGCAGATCTTCCGGAAGGTGACCACCGAGGAGTACCCCGAGGTGCCCAAGGTGACCAAGCCGCGCTACCACGGGCGGCACGTGCTCAACCGGCACCCCGACGGGCTGGAGAAGTGCGTCGGCTGCGAGCTGTGCGCCTGGGCCTGCCCCGCCGACGCCATCTACGTCGAGGGCGGGGACAACACCGAGGACGAGCGCTACTCGCCCGGTGAGCGGTACGGGCGCGTCTACCAGATCAACTACCTGCGCTGCATCTTCTGCGGGTTGTGCGTCGAGGCCTGCCCCACCCGGTCGCTGACCATGAGCAACGACTTCGAGCTGGCCGACGACAACCGGGCCGACCTCATCTACACCAAGGAACAGCTCATGGCCCCGCTGCTGCCGGGCATGGAGGCCCCGCCGCACGCCATGCGGCTGGGGGACGACGAGAAGGCTTACTACGTCCGCGAGGCCGGGGGCGCGGCGCCGCCGGTCGACCCCGCCGCCGGGGCGCGTGTCGACCAGCCGGTCCCGGGGGCGCGGTCGTGAACGACGTCGTCATCGGGACGGGCGAGGCCGTCGTCTTCTGGGTGCTCGGCCCCGTCGCGCTGGCCGGCGCGCTGGGCATGGTGTTCTCGCGCAACGCCGTCCACTCGGCGCTGTGGCTGGTCAACACGATGCTGGCGCTGGGCGTCTTCTACGTCGTCCAGGAGGCGCCGTTCCTCGGCGCGGTGCAGATCATCGTCTACACCGGCGCGATCATGATCCTCTTCCTGTTCGTGCTGATGCTGGTCGGCCGCGACTCCTCCGACTCGGTGGTGGAGACGCTGCGCGGGCAGCGGGTGGCGGCGATCGTGCTCGGTCTCGGCTTCGCCGGCCTGGTCGGTGCCGGCATCGCCCGGGCCACCCAGGACCTCCCGGTCACCGGCCTGGCGGCGGTGCAGGGCGGGGAGACCAGCAACATCGAGGCGATCGCCCAGCTGCTGTTCACCCGCTACCTGCTGGCGTTCGAGGTGACCAGCGCGCTGCTCATCACCGCCGCCGTCGGGGCGATGGTGCTGGCCCACATCGAGCACGACCCCGGCACCCGGCCCACCCAGAAGGAGCTGTCGCGGGCCCGGTTCCTCACCGACCGGCCGCAGACGCTGCCCGGCCCCGGTGTCTTCGCCCAGGGCAACTCCGTCGCCACGCCGGCCCTGCTGCCCGACGGCCGGCTGGCCGAGGACAGCTTCGCCACCGGGATCGAGCCCCAGGAGGTCGAGCAGATGCCGCGTCCCACCGGCCGGGCCGAGCTCGGCACCCCGGACGCGGCACTGGGCACCCTCGACCCCGCGCCCAGCCACATCCCGGGCGGCCGTGAGGGAGGACAGCACCGATGACCCTCACGTACTACCTGGTGCTCGCCGCGATCCTGTTCACCATCGGCGCGGTCGGCGTCCTCGTGCGGCGCAACGCGATCGTCGTGTTCATGTGCGTCGAGCTGATGCTCAACTCGGTGAACCTGACGCTGGTCACCTTCGCCCGCGCCAGCGGCACCGTCGACGGCCAGGTCATGGCGTTCTTCGTCATGGTCGTGGCCGCCGCCGAGGTCGTCATCGGCCTGGCGATCATCATGTCGATCTACCGCACCCGTCGGTCGGCGTCGGTCGACGATGCCAACCTGCTGAAGTACTGAGGGACGGGGACCGGGGATGGACACCGCACCGGCCGACGGGCTGATCGCCGCGTCGTGGCTGCTCATCGCACTGCCGCTGGCCGGCGCCGCCGTCCTGCTGCTCGGGGGACGGCGCACCGACCGGTGGGGGCACCTGCTGGGCACCGGCACGGTCGCCGCGGCCTTCGTGCTCGGCCTGCTGTGCACGCTGCAGCTGGACGGCCGGCGGGTCGGCGTCGACCTGTTCACGTTCGTCGCCACCGGGTCGCTGGACGTGCGCGCCGGCGTGCTGTTCGACCCGCTGTCGGCCGTCTTCGTGCTGCTGATCACCGGCGTGGGGGCGCTGATCCACGTCTACTCGATCGGCTACATGGCGCACGACCCGCGCCGCCGCCGGTTCTTCGCCTACCTGAACCTGTTCGTCGCGGCGATGCTGCTGCTGGTCCTCGGCGACAACTTCGTGGCGCTCTACGTCGGCTGGGAGGGCGTGGGCCTGGCGTCCTACCTGCTCATCGCCTTCTGGCACGACCGCCCGTCGGCGGCGACCGCCGCCAAGAAGGCGTTCATCATGAACCGGGTCGGCGACGTCGGTCTGGCGCTGGCGATCTTCCTGATGTTCGCCCAGCTGGGCACGGTCTCCTACGAGGGCGTCTTCGGGGCGGTCGGCACCCTGGCCGGCGGCACGGTCACCGCGATCGGGCTGCTGCTCCTGCTCGGCGCGTGCGGCAAGTCCGGGCAGTTCCCCCTGCAGGCGTGGCTGCCCGACGCCATGGAGGGCCCGACCCCGGTGTCGGCGCTGATCCACGCGGCCACCATGGTCACCGCCGGGGTCTACCTGATCGCCCGCAGCGCGCCGATCTACGACGAGACGCCGACCGCGCGGGCCGTCGTCCTCGCCGTCGGCGCCGTCACGCTCATGATCGGCGCGATCGCCGGCTGCGCCCAGGACGACATCAAGAAGGTCCTGGCCTACTCGACGGTCAGCCAGATCGGCTACATGTTCCTGGCCGTCGGGCTCGGCCCGGTCGGCTACGTCGCGGGCCTGGCGCACCTGCTCACCCACGGGTTCTTCAAGGCCGGCCTGTTCCTGGGCGCCGGGTCGGTGATGCACGCGATGCACGACTCGGTGGACATGCGCCGCTTCGGTGGCCTGGCCCCGCACATGAAGGTCACCTTCGTGACCTTCGGGCTGGGCTACCTGGCGCTGATCGGCTTCCCCTTCCTGTCCGGCTTCTACACCAAGGACGCGATCATCGAGGCCGCGTTCGACCGCGGCGACGGCTGGGGCTACCTGCTCGGCGGGCTGGCGATCCTGGCCGCCGGGCTCACCGCCTTCTACATGACCCGGCTGATGCTCATGACCTTCTTCGGTCGGCCCCGGTGGGAGCCCGGCGTCCACCCGCACGAGTCGCCGACGGTGATGACCGCGCCGATGGTGCTGCTCGCCCTCGGCTCGGTGCTCGCCGGCTTCCTCCTGGTCGTCGCCTTCCCGCTGGAGGAGTGGCTGGTGCCGGTCTTCGGCGAGCCCGAGGCGGCCGAGCACGTCGTCGCGCCGCTGCTGGTCAGCGTCCTGGTGACCGCGGTCATGGCGTTCGGCGTGCTCACCGCCTGGCTGTTCGTCGGCCGCCGCGAGGTGCCGGTGACCGCGCCGGTGCGGGTGTCGCCGGTGACCCGCGCCGCCCGCCGCGCCCTCTACGCCGACACGGTGAACGAGTCGCTGTTCATGCGGCCCGGGCAGTGGCTGACCCGCGCCCTGGTCTTCGTGGACAACCGCGGGGTGGACGGCGCGGTGAACGGCCTGGCCGCGACGCTGGGCGGCTCGTCGTCCCGGCTGGGCCGCACGCAGACCGGATTCGTCCGCTCCTACGCGCTGTCGATGCTCGGCGGCGCGGTCGTCGTGGCCGGTGCGCTGCTGGCGGTGACGGTCGGATGAGCTCCGTCTCCACGGACCGAGAGGCGACGTCGTGAGGACCTTCCCCTGGCTGCTCGCGATGATCGCCGTCCCGGCGGTCGGCGCCGCCGTCGTCGCGGCGCTCCCGCGGGGCCGCGAGGAGACCGCCAAGCAGGCCACCCTGGGGGTGAGCCTGCTGGTGCTGCTGCTCGCCGTCCTGGCCACGGTCGCCTTCGACGCCGGCGGCGAGCGGTTCCAGCTGACGACGTCGGCGCCCTGGATCCCGGACTTCGGCGTCGACTTCGCCCTTGGCGTCGACGGCATCGCGCTGGTGATGCTGCTGCTCATCGGCGTCCTGGTGCCGGTGGTGGTGCTGGCCTCGTGGCGCGACGAGCCGGCCGGGCGCCAGTCGATGCGGGCGTTCTTCGCCTGGCTGCTGCTGCTCGAGTCGCTGATGGTGGGCGTCTTCGCCGCGACCGACGTCTTCCTTTTCTACGTCTTCTTCGAGGCGATGCTCGTCCCGATGTACTTCTTGATCGGCAGCTTCGGCGGGCCGCGACGGCAGTACGCGGCGGTCAAGTTCTTCCTCTACAGCCTGGTCGGCGGGCTGGTCATGCTGGCCGCCGTCATCGGGCTGTACGTCGTCAGCGCGAACGAGCTGGGCGAGGGGACGTTCGCCTTCGACGCGCTGCGGCAGATCGAGATCGACCCGGGCGTGCAGAAGCTGCTGTTCCTCGGCTTCTTCGTCGCCTTCGCGATCAAGGCCCCGCTGGTGCCGTTCCACACCTGGCTGCCCGACTCCGGCGCCGAGGCCCCGATCGGCGGGGCGGTGCTGCTGGTCGGCGTCCTGGACAAGGTGGGCACCTTCGGCTTCCTGCGGTACTGCCTGCCGCTGTTCCCCGACGCCTCCCG
>JALYNA010000259.1 GCA_030773455.1 Actinomycetota bacterium | reverse complement strand
GCTGCGCACCCGCCGCTCCCGGCTGCTGCTGGCCGCCGCGGCGTCCCTGGTCGTGGGCGTCGGCATCGGCGCGGGCGCGGTGGTCCTCGGCACGGGGGACGACGACGGCGCGGCCGCGGCCGCGCTGGACCCCCTCGACGACAGCGGCGCCACCGGCGAGGCCCGTGTGGTCGAGCGCGACGACGGCACGCTGGTGCTGGAGGTCGATCTCACCGCCGCCGCCCCGCGGGAGGGCTTCTACGAGGTCTGGCTGCTCGACGAGGCGGTGGAGGACCTGGTCTCCCTCGGCGTCGTCCGGGGCGGCGGTGAGGTGGCGCTGACGCTGCCCTCGGGCCTGGACCTCGGCGAGTACCCGATCGTCGACGTCTCGGTCGAGCCGCTGGACGGCGATCCGGGGCACTCCGGCGTCTCGGTCGCCCGGGGCATGCTGGAGAGCTGAGCGCCGGCTACGCCACGGCCAGCCCCGAGGTCGCCGCTGTTAGCCATGGCAGCACCGCGTCGGGCTCCAGCGGCCGGGCCATGAGGTAGCCCTGGGCCTCGTCGCGTCCGAGCTCAACCAGCCGCCGGCGCACCTCGGGGGTCTCCACGCCCTCCGCGACGACGACCAGACCCAGGTCGTGGCCGAGCTGCACCACCGACCGGGTCACCGCCTCGCCCGCGGGGCTGTGCAGCAGGTCGGTGACGAAGCCGCGGTCGGTCTTCAGCCGGCTGACCGGCAGCGTCTTGAGCAGCCACAGCGAGGTGTACCCGGCACCGAAGTCGTCGACGGCGACGCCGACGCCCATGACCCGCAGCTCGCGCATCGTATCGGCGGCGCGCCTGGGGTCCACCGTCACGGCGGTCTCGGTCACCTCGACCTCGAGCGCGGACCCGGTCAGCCCCTCGGCGGCGAGCAGGCCGGTCAGCCGGGACGGGAAGGCGGGGTCGAGCAGGGTGCCGGGGGCGATGTTGACCGCGACCGCGACATCCCATCCCGCGGCCCGCCAGCCGGCGCACCGCCGGATGGCCTCGCGCAGCACCCAGTCGGTCAGCGGGCGCATGAGCGCGGTGCGCTCGGGATGCTGCCAGCGCAGCAGCGCCTCGAAGCGCACCGTCCGCCCGGTGCGCAGCGCCACCGTGGGCTGGAAGTGCAGCCGCAGCTGGTCCTCGTCGATGGCCGATCGCAGCTGGGCCAGGAGGTCGAGCTGGTCGTGGTCGTGCAGGTCGGTGGCGGCGTCGTAGCGCCGGACGCCCCCGCCCTCCCGCTTGGCCTGGTACATGGCGACGTCGGCCCGGCGCAGCAGTTCGACGAGGGTGACGCCGTGGTCGGGGCTGAGCGCGAGCCCGACGCTGGCGCCCACTTCGAGGGTCACCTGCCCGACTGTGAACGGACGCTGCAGGGCCCCCGCGACGGTCCGTGCCACGGACTCCGCGGCCTCGGCCGAGCGCAGATCGCTCAGCAGGACGGCGAACTCGTCCCTGCCCAGGCGGACGACCACGTCGGTCGGCCGGACGGCATCGCGGAGTGCCCCGGCCACCTGGACCAGCAGCTGATCCCCGACCGCGTGGCCGAGGGTGTCGTTGACGTTCTTGAAGCCGTCGAGGTCGAGCAGCAGCAGACCGGCGACCGGCCCGGCAGTGGACCGCGACCGGCGCGACGGCTCGAGGATGCCGGCGGCCTCCTGCCGGAGCAGGGTGCGGTTGCCCAGCCCGGTGAGCGGGTCGTGCCGGGCCTCGTGCTCCCGGCGCAGCAGGCGCCGCCGGGTGACGACGGCCAGCGCGACCACGGCCGCGAGCACCAGCCCCGTCCCCAGGTAGAGGTTGCGGGTGGCGGAGTGCAGCCGGGCGACCAGGTCGTCCTGCGGCAGCAGCACCTCCGCGACCAGCCCGCTGGGGCGTCCGGCGGCGTTCCGAGGCTGAAGGAGGAGGGTGGCGGTCGGCGTCGCCCGGCCCTCGTCGAGCTCGAACTCCACCTGCGGTGTCCCGGTGAGCACCTCGGCCGGGTGCGCCAGCTCGTCGTCGCTGAGCGGGTCGGCCAGCGGTGAGTCGCTGTAGAGCAACCAGCCGTCGGGCGTCCACAGCTGCAGGCCGATGAGCCGGCCGCTCCGGACCAGGTTCGCGACGCCGCGGTTGATGTGCTGGTCACCGCCGCGGATGAACTGCGCCTCCCCGTCCTCGGGGATGAGCTGGACCTCCACCAGCAGCGCGCTGATGAGCTCCGCCCGGCTCACGACCTGGGTCAGCTCGTTGTCCTGCTGGCGGCGTTCCAGGACGGTCGCCGTGACGGCCAACCCGGAGACGGCGAGGACCAGCAGGAAGGCCAGCCCCCGCCACGACGTCAGGACCCGAACCACCGTGTCCCCTTCCTCCGGCGCTGCCCTGCTGCGGCGCTCCTGCCTCCCATCGGCGCGCGGCGCCCGCGGTCCAGCGCCCCCACCCCAACCGGGGAGGCCGGCCAGCTCGCCTAGCGTGGGGTCGTGAGCGCCCTGGACACCGACCTCGTCCAGGAGGACCTCGGCGCCTCGTGGCGCTCGGCCCGGCCCCGGCCGGCGGGCCGGCACCTCGACAGCGCGGCGTGCAGCCGGCAGAGCCACCGGGTGCTCGAGGCCGTCGCCCACCACGCCCGGCACGAGGCCGAGCTCGGCGGATACGTGGCGGAGGCGACCGCCGAGCACCTGCTGCAGCAGGGCCGCTCGGTCATCGGCGGGCTGGTCGGGATGGCCGCCGCGGACGTCGTCTTCGTCGAATCCGCGCAGGCCGCGCTGGGCACCCTGCTCGCCGGGTGGCGGCTCCCGGCCGGGACCCGGGTGGCCTGCCTGCCGGGGGAGTACGCGCCCAACGTCGCCCAGCTGCGGGCCGCGGGCCTGACGGTCGTGCAGCTGCCGGTCGACGACCTCGGGCGGGCCGACCTCGACGGCGTGGCCCGCCTGATGGCCACCGACCCGCCGCGCCTGGTGCACCTGACCCACGTCGCCAGCCACCGCGGCGTCGTCCAACCGGCCGCTGAGGTGGCCGAGCTGTGCCGCTCCGCCGGGGTGCCGCTGGTGCTCGACGCCGCCCAGTCATTGGGGCACGTCGGCACCGACGTCGGCGCGGACGTCGTCTACGCGACCTCGCGCAAATGGCTGGCCGGGCCGCGGGGGGTGGGCCTGCTGTGCGTGCGACCGGCGGTCGCCGCCGAGCTCACCCCACTGCTGACCCCGCCGGACGACGTCCCACCGCTGCGCGCCTTCGAGTCGGGCGAGGCGCACGTGGCCGGCCGGGTCGGGCTGGTGCTGGCCGTCGGGGAGCACCTGGCGGCCGGGCCGGAGCGGGTCCGTGAGCGGCTGGCCGGGCTCGGCCGGGCAGCCCGCGAGGTGCTCGAGGGTGCCGCCGGGTGGCGGGTGGTCGAACCCCCCGAGGAGGCGACCGCCACCACCACGTTGCGCCCGCCCGACGGCACCGACGTCGTCGCCACCCGGGCCCGGCTGCTCGCCGACCAGGGCATCGTCACCACCGCGATCGGACCGCAGCGGGCGCCGGGGGAGATGACCGGGCCGGTGCTGCGCGTCTCGCCGCACCTGGATGCCACGCTCGACGACCTCGAGGCCCTGGCCGCCGCCCTCTAGGAGCCTGCTGAAGAAGGGGCTCGTCTGACGCCGTAATCGGCGGGACGATGAGGGTTATGCAGGGCACTTCCCCGGCCCAGCATGGGGTGATGGACGCCGAGTCGGCGCTGGATCGCCTGATGCCCGTGGGCAGCGTGTACGCGTTCCTGGCCGAGCACCGTCGAGAGCTGTTCCCGGATGCGATGTTCGCCGATCTGTTCCCCTCCGCCCTGGGACGGCCCAGCGTGCCGGCCGACGTGGTCGCGGCGGTGCTGGTGCTCCAGGCGTTGGAGGGGCGCTCGGATCGGGAGGCGACCGAGGCGTTGACCTTCGATTTGCGGTGGAAGGCCGCCTGCGGGCTGCCGGTCGCAACCGCCGGGTTTCATCCGACGGTGTTGACCTACTGGCGGCGTCGGCTGGCCGCCTCGGAGCGGCCACAGCGGATCTTCGACGCCGTCCGCGAAGTGGTCGCGGCCACCGGCGCGCTGACCGGGCGGACCCGTCGGGCGCTGGACTCCACGGTGCTTGATGACGCGGTGGCCACCCAGGACACCGTGATCCAGCTGATCGGCGCGATCCGCCGGATCCGCCGGGAGGTGCCCGGGGGCGCTGAGGTCATCGCCGCGGAGTGCACCGCCCACGACTACGACGATCCGGGCAAGCCGGCGATCGCCTGGAACGATCCCGAGGCCCGTGCGGCCCTGGTCGATGCGCTCGTCACCGACGCGCACCGGCTGCTCGGGCACCTGCCCGAGCAGGAGCTGGGGCCGCGGGGCGCCGAGGCGGTCGCGCTGCTGGCGCTGGTCGCCGGGCAGGACGTCGAGCCGGTCGAGGACAGTGACGGCACCGACGGCCGGTGGCAGATCGCCCGCCGCGTCGCCCCCGACCGGGTCATCTCCACCGTCGACCCCGAGGCCCGGCATGCGCACAAGAGCGTCTCTCGCCGTCAGGACGGATTCACCGCCCACGTCGTGGTCGAGCCCGACACCGGGCTGATCACCTGCACCCGGCTCACCCCAGCCGCGGGGCCGGCCAACAGCGACGCCACCGTCGGCATCGCGCTGCTGGACGAGGACGACACCATCACCGGCCCGGTCGAGGTGCTCGGCGACTCCGCCTACGGCACCGGTGACGCCCTGGCCGCCCTGGACAAGGCCGGTCACACGCCGGTGATCAAGCCATGGCCGCTGCGCCCGGCCGTGGCCGGCGGGTTCACCCTCGACGACTTCGCCGTCGACGAGGCGGCCGGCACCACCACCTGCCCGAACGGGGTCACCCGCCCGATCAGCCGCACCCGACAGGTGACCTTCGGCGCGGCCTGCCGCAGCTGCCCGCTCCGGGCCCGCTGCACCAGCGCCACCGACGGACGCACCCTTCGTCTCCATCAGCACGACGCCCTGCAACGGGCGCATCGGGCCCGCGCCACCGACCCGCAGTTCCAGGCCACCTACCGGCGGCACCGGCCGATGGTGGAACGCTCGCTGGCCTGGCTGACCCGTGGCCACCGCCGAGTTCCCTATCGCGGAGCGGCAAAGAACGACGCCTGGCTGCACCTGCGAGCCGCCGCGATCGACCTCCGCCGTCTGCTCGCCCTCGGACTGACCGGCACCAACGGCCACTGGGCACTTGCCTCTTGACCCACACCACGCGAGCGACCACCGTGAACGGCGGGCAGGGCGACCTCTCTGTCGCACCCCCGGGTGCTGACCTCACTGCAGCCAGACTGCCGCGAGGCGCCCTGCCCCTTATTCAGCAGGCTCCTAGGGGTGGACGTCAAAGTCGTGCGGTACGCCCCCGGGTCAGTGGCCGGCGGCAGGCTGCTGTGGGGCG
>JALYNA010000258.1 GCA_030773455.1 Actinomycetota bacterium | reverse complement strand
AGACTGACATCCGAGCTCCTGGTGAGGCTGGACGGTGTAGGAACCACCCGCCCTACCAGGAGCTCGTCACATCACCGGGCTGCCACGCCGCAGCTGACCCCTCCAGTTTCGAGACGCGTTCTCAGGCTGGCCTTGTCTGAGCGCCGTGTTTCGCGCACTCTCGCGAGGTGCTCGGTGATGGCATCCCGGAGGCCCATAAGGAGCTGATCCGGGCCGGCTGGTCGCCGCCCCCGCAGCTGCGAACGCCCGAGCTGATTCGTTGGCTAATCCACGACCGCACTGTGGTCGATGACAACGGCTGTTGGGTCTGGCAGGGCACCCTGCGAAACGGCTACGGCTACCTGTGGGGCTATGTGTCCCATCGCATCGCTTGGGAGATGCTGATCGGCCCCATCCCCAAAGGGCCTGCACCTTGATCACCTCTGTCGCAACCGCGCCTGTGTGCGTCCCGGGCCACCGCACACCGAGCCTGTGACGCCGGCCGAGAACAACCGCCGCGCCATGACCTACGTGCAGCAGCACCCTGGTGAGCGGGTCCACCATGCGGCCAAGCGCTGGTGTGTTCGCGGGCACCGCTTCGACGAGGCCAACACCGGCCGCGACAAGCGCGGCCGCCGCTACTGCAAGACCTGTCGGCACGCTGCGGTGTCGAAGACCCGCCGGCGACAGGGCCAGCAGCCCCGGGGCCGCCAGTGGCACATCGATGAGGCTAGATGGGCCGAGCTTCGCCGAGCGGCTAACCGAAGCGGGCCCATGGTCAGTCGAGTGGAGTTCGCCGAGATGGCAGACATCAAGCCCAAGGTGCTAGCCCAGTGGTTCAAGAACCACAAAGGCCTGATCTGGCCGGCGGGTTACTCCAAGCCGCTGCGGTACTACCGCGTCGAAGTCGAGCTGCTGATCCAGTGTCGATCCGATGAGAACTGGCCTAGGACCGGCCCCAACTACCGGAAGCGGACCACCCTGCAGCCGGGCACCAAGCACTTGGTCGCGATCTCCCCCGAGCCCCTGGCCAGTCGTGGAGTCACTGCATGACGCTGCTGCGTCTTCCTTTCAGCGGCGGCGAAGCCGCCTCCTTCCCTCGGCGGAGCCGAGGGCTTAGCCCCGCATCCATGCGGGGTGTCTCAACCCAACTGCTCCGAGACGGCGCCATCCTTGGCGCCGCCCTGCGGGTCTTCGATCTCGGATCAGTCGGGATGAGCTCAGAAGGAGAACACGGGGTCCTGTGATACCGGCAGTGGTCGGCGCCTTCAGCGAGCTCTCGGTCGGCCCGGGGAGGCCGCCACGCCAGTTCGGTGAGGCCGAAAGCGTGTCCGCAGGGCAAGGTAGTGGGGCGAGCGAGGGGGGCTTTCCTCCGAGGTGACCAAGCAAGCAGCTGCAGGGGCGATGCCGTACCGGCATTATCGATAGCCGAGACCGTTCGCCATGAGGGCAGAAGGAAGCCGAATCAACCCCACGGTGCTCGTCCATATGTTCCTAACCAACCACGGTGGAACGGATCGAGCACCTGACCTCCCTGCCCAGGCCGCGCTCTCAGGGCTGTGCCGGTGCTCCATGCAGATTCGGACTCCGAGCTAGGCGACGTTCACCGATCGACAGGTTCGACCGATCGGCGGGCGCGACGCCCACACCCCCTCTCGGCGGCACCTGGCGGACTCCTGCCATGCCAGGCGACGTCGGCCAGCCCCTGAACCCGCAGTTGTGAGCGGCGGACTGGCGACGGGATTGCGGACGGTGGTCAGCCGCCCGGACAGGGCTTGAGCAACTAGCCCCCCTCGGGGCGCGTGCATTTAGGCCTACGGCGAAAAGAACCGCGCATGGAGGTGCACCATGCGATAGAGTGGTCATCAACTTGGCGATGACTTCGGTGTTGGTTCTTCTCACCAAGGTCTGAGTGCGAGGGCTGGTCTTGGTCGGACCAGCCCTCGTTGCATTTGTTGGCTGCAGCGGCTAGCTCGCCTTCGGCGACACCTCCTCTGCACACTTTTGATCCAGCTCAGCAAACAGCAGCGAGCGAAGGTACTGCGAGGGCGTCATGTTTTGACGCTTGGCAACTGCAGCGATTCGCTTCTTGGTGCCTTGGGGGCAACGCGCCGCTACAAACTCCGCGGGGCTTCCGTCCGGGCTGACTGGTCTTTGCGCCATACGTTGAACGATTGCGCGAAAACGGCTCCCGCGCGCGGATGGTCACGCTCTTGGCCGAGCAAGCGGCAGCGAGCGAGGCCCGGCCGATTTCTCGACCAGGCCTCGTTGACCGCTAGAACGGCGAGCCCGGAAGCTTGCAGTCCTTGGCCAGCTGGGGGGTCCAGTGCAGGTCCCGCTCGACAGGGAAGATGCCTGCGACCAGCGTCGCTTCCATGTCGGAGAAGCTCATCAGGCCCCACTCGGCACACTGGTAGTCACCTAGGGACACGTAACCGAAGGCAATTGCGTCTTCGGGGTCGTACTCGACCACCCACCAGTCGCAGGCTCCGACGAAGTAATGCAGCGCCACCGCGCGGTCCTTCAACGGCTGGCCCTCGGTGGCATAGAGCGTCGGCACGGCGTCCAGTTCGACCGGACGCGGATAAAAGCGATGGCCGCGACGCTTGCCGTTGGTCTCCCGGGCTTGGCGCCACGGATTGCACCTGTAACAACAACTGCCATGCACAGCAGCTCCTCCAGCAAGAATTTCACATTCGCAACTCTGGCCCGGCTCACGCAAGCACCAGTCCGCATGGGCGTCGTGGCGCTTCTCCCACTCGGCCGCACTAAAGGTCTTGCCGCACTCGTAACAGTTGGTGTTCGATAGCTCGTTAGTAATCAAGGCTGTCTCCTTGTTGCTCAATGCCCCGGCCGTTCACCATCCGGCGCGGGGCTCTTCTTCTGTTGCGGAAGCGCCTCCGCTTCTTTGGCGGAGGCGCCAAAGGCTCTTGCGTCCTGACGGAACGGCGGGTCAAGCAGCGGGAGCTGAGCTGTTGCTGCCGGAGTCGAAGGCAACTTGGGCGCGGAGCGTCACCTCAGATGCCGGCGCAAGAGGTCGGCGGGAGCGCTTGACGCGACGGGCCGCCAGGACTCACGACGCCGGCACGGCGGCGCACCCCAGGACCGCGCCAGCGGTCCTGCAGGAACCCGACCGTAGGGCCGCTCCAGAGCCAAGCGGTCAACCGCCAGTGACGGCGCCTCCTGGGTGAACCGAGGCATCTCAAGTAACCTGCGCCCTGGTCATGTCTAGTAACCCACCGCACCCGCAACTTGCCGCAGAGCAACGGGCTCGAGTCCTCATCGACGAGCAACTCTCGGCGGCAGGCTGGGTGGTGCAGTACCGTGCCGCGATGAGCCTCTTCGCAGGTATGGGCGCGCCGTTCGAGAGATGATTATGTCCAGGGGCCATGGCCGAGTGGACTACCTGCTCTACGTCAACAAGCGCGCCGTAGGAGTGATCGAGGCCAAGCCCGAGGGCACAACCCTGTCAGGTGTGGAGTGGCAGTCGGCGATGTATGCCGAGGTCCGACACGCGGCCGGGTGATGCGGCATGACGCCCCGGTGAGTTGGGCACCACCCAACGGTGAAGACTGCTGTCGTCGCCGTCCTCGGCGGCTTGCTGACCCTCGCCGGGATCGCCCTGCTCGTGCTGCCCGGTCCCGGCTTCGTGTTGGTCGCCGCCGGCCTGGCGGTGCTGGCCACGCGGTTCTCCTGGGCGAAGAAGCCGCTGGACTACGCCAAGGACAAGGCGCAGGAGGGCGTCGAGGAGGTCGCCAAGAGCCCCTGGCGCGCCGCCGGCGCGCTGCTGGCCGCGCTGGTGCTGGTCGTGCTCGGCGTGCTCGCCCTGGCCGGGGTGGACCTGCCGTTCATGAACGCGTTCACCGCCGTCGTGCTCATCCTCTCCGGGCTCTTCCTGGTCGGGACGGTCGTCTTCGCGCGTCGCCAGGAGAAGCTCGAGCAGGCCCGCGTGCACCGCCCGGCCGGCCGGCGGGGCACGGCCGGCGCCTACCGAGCCGCGCCCCACGGCGACTGAGCACCGCGCTCGGAGCGGGGTGGGACGACGGCGACCGAAGCGGTCCCCTCGCTCGGAGGCGCGCCCGACCCCGGGTCTCGGCCCGACCGTGGCAGCGCAGCAAGGTCTGGGAGTGTGGGCTCCTGCCTCCGTAGCCTCGCAGCTGGTCGAGGCCGGCGCCCCGGGCCAGCGGGTCCACGGGCTCGAGGCGGGCACCGAGTTCGAGGCCACCGCCTTCCGCGTGAAGGCGGTCGCGCCGCCAACCCGCGGGACGACGTGCTCGACGCCGTACTGGGGCACCTGCGGCGCAACCGGACTGAGGACGTCGTGGTCCTGGCCGTCCGCATGCGGCCGGAGGACGGCCCAGGTCAGTGATCGCTCCGCGCCCGACGATTCCTTGAGGGCCGCACGTCCCGGGCACTCACCGCCAGTCGAAGAACGCCCCCACGCCCGTGAGATCCAGGATCCGTCGCACCGACCGCGACGGACGGCGCAACACCGGACGGCGCCCGGCGGCCCGCAGCGGGGCGGTCTCTCTCAAGAGGAGACTGATGCCGGCGGCGCTCATGAAGGTCACGGCCGCTGTGTCGAGGGCCATGACCATGGCCGGTGCCGTCCCGTCCATCCGTCGTCCCGGCGAGCCGGCCTCGTAACTGGCCACCGTGGCGGCGTCGATCTCCCCGCTTAGGTGCAGGACGGCCCCACCGTGCTCGTGCACGGTCCAGATGCGGCCTGGGGGATCCGGCGCGGCGGCGGTCATCGGAGCGGCTCCGGTTCCGTGGACGCGACGGACACCCGAGAGGCGGACTCGATCACCCGGGGCTGATTACAGCGTAAGCTATTGAGATCCCAGACGACCGTGGGGAACCCTGCGCTAGGTGGGCTCACCCGCACACCAGCCCTGGGGACCAGGTCCATGCCACGCGTCTACTGCCGCTCCGTGTCGTCGGCTGAGGAGTGACCCCCCGCACGCCGTCGCAGGCGTGGCGACTCCCGCAGGAGCCGGTCGAGCCGGTCGAGGAGGTTCTCCAGGGACTCCTCGAACTCGGCGGCCGACTCGTCCTCGGATAGCAGGGGCTCCAGGCGACGCAGGTGCGGGTACTCGTCGAGAGCGCCGGACGGGACGCCGGCACCGTCGATCTCGTCGTCGTGCGAGCTGATCGGCACGCCGCGCTGGGAGACCTCGAGCAGAAGGTGGCCGAGCAGGAAGCTGGTGTAGGCGCGATAGGCGGCCACGGCGGCCTCGTCGGAGAACCCATCGCTGGTCAACGTGTCGAGGAAGGACTCGAGCCACCGCAGGCTGCGCAACGGTGGGCGGACCCAGGGTGCGGCCGGCGACCGGGTGGCGACCAACGGGAACACGGCGGGATGCGCGAGCGCGATGCGCCGGACCCCGTGAGCCAGCCGCTGGAGGTAGTCCTGCCAGCCGCGCGTGGCCTCCAGGTGCACGTCCGGGTCGCCGTAGAGCTCGTCGATGACGGTCTCCACGACGCCGTCCAAGAGGTTCTCGCGGCTGAGGACGTGCCGGTACAGCGCCATGCCCTCCACCCCGAGGTAGGCGCCGAGCCGGCGCATGGTGAGCGCCTCGATGCCGTGTTCGTCGATGAAGGACACCGCCGCCCCGAGCACCCTCCGCCGGTCGAGCATGATGCGACCCGAGCCTGGCGAAGCGGCGGGAATGGTGGCCGCTGCACCCCCGCGAGCCTCGGGGGTGTCCGGGTCTTCGGCATCGTCCGCGGTCCGCAACTGAGCCTCCCCTCCTGTGGCCCCCGCGCTACGGGGTGCCCCGCCCCCCAGCGTCTCCCATGTAGGCAGATGGGCACCCCGCCATGAGCCGCGGCGGGCAGACGCGCTGATCGCAGCCAACGCGCTGTCCCGGTTGCGGCCAATCCTGTTGGCCGCCACATTAGAGTAAGGAACTCCGCGCGACCTGTTTACTTCGTAAACAGTCGGGTAGACAGGGTCCGCGGCACTTGCTGAGCCGGTAGGAGCGCGCTTCTGCCACGAGGCACCGCGCGCGGGCCCTCTCTCAGACTGACTCCCGAGGAGTTTCATGATCACCGAGCAGCACATCAGTCAGGTCATCGGCAGCACCGCGGTCGGCAGCGACGGCGGCAAGCTGGGCCGGGTCGGCGAGATCTACCTCGACGACGAGACCGGTCGTCCCGAGTGGGCGACGGTCAACACCGGCCTGTTCGGCACCAAGGAGACCTTCATCCCGCTGGCGCAAGCGGAGTTCGCCGGTGACCAGTTGCGCTTCCCGTACGAAAAGACGAAGGTCAAGGACGCTCCGCGCGTCCGGGACGAGAACGGCCACCTCTCGCCGGAGGAAGAGGCCGAGCTCTACCGCCACTACGGCCTGAACGCAGCCAGCACCGACACCGTTGCCGGCCGAGACGAGACCGCCGGGCCAGCCGGGACGGCCGGGATGGCCAACACCGCAGGTGCCGGTGGGCGCCCCGATCGGTCGGAAGAGCCGGGCATCGTCGGCCGCGACACCTCAGGGCCGACCACCGACGAGGCGATGACCCGCTCCGAGGAGCACCTCAACGTGGGCACGCAGCGGGTGGCGGCCGGCCGTGCGCGGCTGCGCAAGTACGTGGTCACCGAAAACCAGACCGTGACCGTGCCGGTCTCCCGCGAGGAGGTCCGCGTCGAGCGCGAACCCATCACCGACGCCAACATCGGCAACGCCCTCGATGGGCCGGCCATCTCCGAAGAGGAGCACGAGGTCACCCTGCATGCCGAGCGCCCGGTGGTGAACAAGGAAGCCGTGCCGATCGAACGCGTCCGCCTGGACACCGAGACCGTCACCGAGCACCAGCAGGTCAGCGACACGGTGCGCAAGGAGCAGATCGAACTGGACACCGACGAGGTCGACCAGCGGCGGCGCTGATGAGCGTTGCATCCGTGCCGGACCGGTGGGCAACCGCTCATCCGGCCCGGCACGGCCCCCGTCCACTTCCCTGGGCTCGACCCGGGCCCTCGAATCCGATTTCCAACTGTTGGAGTCCTCGATGAGCACACCCTCTGGCGCCAGCGCTGCGGGCGGACCGTCCCGCGACACCGGCACCGCCGAGCCGATCCTGCCTGCGTCTGACCATCAGGCGTCCCAGCGCCAGGCCATCGACCGCGAGACCGTGGTCGCCCGGGAGAAGGAGCGCTACGGCGGCATGAAGTTCGGGTCGGCGTTCTTCGGCTGGCTGACCGCCACCGGCATGACCCTGCTGCTGACCGCCCTGCTCGCCGCCGCCGGCACCGCCATCGGTCTGGCCACCGACACCGACCTCGGCCAAGCGGCCGGCCAGGCTACCCAGGGCGGCCAGACCGCCCAGACGGTCGGGATCGCCGGCGGCATCGCACTGCTGGTGATCCTCCTGCTGGCCTACTTCTGCGGCGGCTACGTCGCCGGCCGCATGGCTCGCTTCAACGGCGCCCGGCAGGGAGTGGCGGTGTGGCTGTGGGCCGTGCTGATCGCCGTCGCCGTCGCCGTCCTCGGCCTGGTCGCCGGCAGTCAGTTCGACGTCCTGTCCCAGCTCAACAGCCTGCCCCGCATCCCCGTCAACGCTGGGGACCTGACCACCGGCGGCATCATCACGCTGGTCGCCGCCGCCGGCGCCAGCCTGCTGGGCGCCGTCCTCGGCGGTCTGGCCGGTATGCGCTTCCACCGCAAGGTCGACAAGGCCGGCCTCGGTCGCTGACCGCCGGCCGGAGACCGTCTTCCCTCGGCGCCATCAGTCATGGCTGCCTGTGACGACGTCTCCACCGCGCTCGGCGGGCGCCTGTCCTGCGTCCGCCAAGCCCCTTCCCGCACCCCCGCTGAAAGGCGAACAGAGATGATCGGCTTCATCATCGCAGGTCTGATCATCGGCGCACTCGCGCGGCTGATCCGGCCCGGTAAGCAGCACCTATCGATCCTGGCCACGCTGCTGCTCGGGCTGGTCGGCTCGGTGATCGGCGGCCTCGTGGCCAATCTCCTGGGCACCGGCGGCATCTTCGAGCTCAACGTGCTCGGCTTCATCGTCGCGGTCATCGCTGCCGTGGCTCTCATCGGCATCGCCGAGGGCGCGGCCAGCTCCCGCCGCGCCCGCTGACTGCTTCTTGGACCCGCCGGCCAGGCGGGTCCAAGAACAGCCAGCTCGTCGGCCCACCCACTCCCCGCCCATCCACCGCGTCGGCACGACCGTCGGCCGACGCCACACCCCCACGCTGGCTTTCCAGGACAGCGCCTACAGAACCCGCCCGGCCCCGACGCTGGCTCATCGGCCTACTGGCGGTCGTCCTGCTGGCCATCGCTGGCGCCGTCCTGGGCGCGCAGTACAACGTGCTCTCCCAGCTCAACCTGCCCAGCATCCCGATCAACGGACAGACCGCCACCACCGCCGCCATCGTCGCCGGCATCGCCGCTCTCCTGGTCGTCCTGCTCGCGCCGTCCTCGGCGGCAAGCTCGGTACCCGCTACCACCACAAGATCGACCGCGCCGGCTTCGACGCCTGACCACAGCAGCTGGTACGCCTATCGGACCCATCTCACACGGTCCGACAGGCGTACCGGAAGTCCCGCCATCTAGTGCCGCGTCAGCCAACGTTCGCCCTAAACGGCCCACTTGGGGACAGTCAGCTTCGGTCGCCGATTCCGTCGCAGGGTCCGGGTCTCGGTCCGGCCGCCTGGAACACCTACGCCGCCGCCCAC
>JALYNA010000257.1 GCA_030773455.1 Actinomycetota bacterium | reverse complement strand
CGTAGCCGAGGACGACGATCAGCAGCATCGGCACGAGGACGACGAGTACGGACATGCCTCCCCTTCGCCGCTGCGGACTGGACCGGATGCTTTCCCGGTCCACCGTTCGAGGCCGGCCGTCATCACCAGCACAACCATTGACCGTCCCACCTGGCATGCGCCGGTAGCGTTCTGCCAGTGAAGGCCACCATCGACGCGCTCGGGCGCCTCGTCGTCCCCAAGCCCCTCCGGGACGCCTTGGGGTTGACGCCCGGCACCGTGGTCGATGTCAGTCGCTACGGGCCCGGCCTGAGTTTGATCCCCGAGGGGCGGACGGCCCGCATCGTCGAGAGCGACGGCGGCGGTCTGGTGGCCGAGTCCTCGACCGCGGTGACCGATGAGGTGGTCTTCGACCTGCTCGATGCCGCCCGTCGGTGACGTCGCTCGCCCTCGGCACCAGCGCGGCGGTCACTTTCCTGCTGCGCGCACACGGCCCACGCGGCGGTCCGCCGGCACGTCTCGGGCCGTGTCGCTGCGCTGACCATCCACTCGCTGGCCGAGACGTACTCCGTGCTGACCCGGCTACCCGGAGACGCCCGCGTTGCCCTCTCGACGCCGTCCGGCTGCTGGAGGCCAACTTCTCCGCTCCGCTCGCCGCTCCGCCCGCCGAGCTCACTTCCCTGCCGCGCCTTCTGGCGGGTCGCGGGGGTATCCGGCGGAGCGCTCTACGACGCGGTGGTCGGCCCCGCCGCGCGGGCCGCCGCCGTCCCCGCTGCTCACCCGCGATGCCCGGGCGACGGCGACGTACGCCGCCCTGGACGTCGCGATCGAACTCGTCTCCGGCTGACCCGCCCCCAGCGCCGGACCGTGGCCCCGCACGTCTGGCTACCGTGGACGACAACCAGCCGAGCGAGGGGACGGCGATGCCCCGCAAGCGCAGCAAGCTCCGCAAGCCGCAGCGGTCCGGGCCCCGCACGCTACGGTCCGTGCGGTCCCCCACCTCCGAGGTCGCCCGGCTGCGCGGCGCCTTCCTCGCCTGGCTGCTCGACCACCGGCTGCCGGTGCACCTCGATCCGGCCGACATCTGGGACGACGTCGTGGCCACGGTCGACCTCGCCGCCGCCCGGGCCGGTCTGACCGACCTGGGCTCCTGGACCGCCGAGCAGGTCGACGTCCTCGCCGCACAGGTGCCCGACGACGACGCCGACGTTCTCACCGCCCTCCCCCTCTTCCTCGCGTTCCTCGGCGACACCGGCCGCTGGTCCGGCACCGCCGACCAGCTCGACGCGGCACTGGCCGCCGCCGAAAACGCCACCTCGGCCACGGCCGAGGTGCTTGAGGAGCTGGCCGGCGTGCACGTCGACCCCGCCACCGAGGACGCCGCCCTGCGTGCCCTGCCGGTGGTCACCCGGGCGGAGGCGCTGCTGCGGTACGTGCTGCCCCGCCGCAAGGTCACCGCCACCGGAGCGCTGCGGCGGGCCGACATCGCCCCCGCCGCCGAGCGGCTCGGCGTGGAGCTCGGCCCCCGGAAGGCTCAGTCGATGTGGGACGTGCCGGGCCTGGCCGACACCTGGACCACGCTGCAGGACGTCGGGCTGCTGGTGGTGACCGCCTCGGAGGCCACCCTCTCCCCGCTCGCGCACGCCTGGCTCACCGGGGACGCCGACCAGGCCCACCAGACCCGTCTGCGGGTGGCCGCCGGGCACCTCGCCGCCCTGCTCGCCCAGGAGCCGGACGCCCCGTGGCTGCCCCACCCCCTGGACAGCGTGCTGCCCGCCCTGGCCGCGGCGGCCCTCGACCGCCCACTCCCGATCGCCCAGGTGCTCGGTCTGACCGGCTCCGCGACCGGCGCAGCGCCGCCTCGCGTCGGCTCGGACGCCGAGCTCGTGCGAACAGTGGCGGCCGTTCCGGTGTACGGGCTGCTCACCCGACTCACCGACGCGGGGTTCCTCCGCGCCGGCGAAACCATCGAGGCCGGCCCGGGCCTGCGCGCCGTGCTGGCCCGGGTCGTCATCGCGGTGCTGGAGGCGCAGCAGCGGTTCGACGCCATGACCCGCGAGGACGTCGACCTGCCCCCGCCCGACCCGGCGCTCGCTGGGCAGGCCTACCGGCTGCGGATCGACCTGGCCGAGGTCGACCCCCCGGTCTGGCGCGAGGTGCTCGTGGACCCCGGCACGCCGCTGGACGAACTGCACCAGGTGATCCAGGGGGTGTTCGCGTGGGACGACTCCCACCTGCACGAGTTCACCGCCGAGGGCGCCGGCGGGCGGACGTCCCGCTTCGCCCCCGCCGACGACGAGGACGGCTGGTGGGCGGCCGAGCCGACGGTGGACGAGTCACGGGTGCGGCTCAGTCAGCTGCTGGGCCCCGGTCCCGGGCGGCTGCGGTACCGGTACGACTTCGGTGACAGCTGGGACCACCTGCTCACCGTCGTCGACGGCCGGCCAGCCGACGGCCCGCTGCCGCGGTGCGTCGCCGGCGCCGGCGCCGCTCCCTACGAGGACTCCGGCGGAACGTGGGGCTGGGCCGACAAGGTGCGCGCCGCCCGAGATCCCCGCCATCCCGAGCACGCCGATATCCGCGAGTGGCTCGGGCTCGCGGACGGCGGCACCCTCAACCCCGCCGACTTCGATCTCACCGAGGCCGACGAGTCGCTGGCCCACCTCCGGTCAACAGCCGTCCCGCCGGGCTGACCCGTCCGGGGTCCGCGGGGTCAGCCCGGTGGCCGGACGACGCGCAGGTCCGTCTGTGCGAAGTCGTCCCGGACGCAGAGGACCGGCTGGTTGGTGCGGTGGGCCAGCGCGTACGTGAAGCAGTCGCCGAGGTTCAGTGCCGCAAGGTGCCGTCCTCTGCCGAATCGACGCCAGGCCTCTGCCGCCCGGTCGGCGAGATCGTCGTCGAACGGGACCACCTCAACACCTGCGTCGCGCAGTGCCCGCCGAGCGATCCCGACCGCCGCAGGTGCCCTGGCCTCCAACACGATCGCCAACTCGACCACGGTGGGAGCCGCGGCAATGCGCCGTTCGGCCGAGGACAACTGCTCGGACAGCCACTCGGCGCCGGCCTCCTCGCCGAGGATCGCCACCATCGCGGAGGTGTCGACGACCAGCCCACTCACGTGGGCACGCCGTGCTTGTCGTATCCGAGTACTTCCTCGGGAGCTCGTGGATCAGCCACCGGAAGCCGTGCGTACTCCGCCGTCAGCCGGGTCAGGGCCTCCTTGATGGCCCGGCGCCGCTCGCCACGTACCCGGTCGAGCCGCTCCCGCAGCGCGATGGTGACCGCCTCGGTCAACGATTCCTTCGTCTCGGCTGCCAACTCGCGAGCCAGCCGATCGGCCTCATCGGTCTTGATGCTCAGCGCCATACACCGATTCTAGAATAAAATCCGTCCTTCTAGAAAGGCTCCCCCGGGCAGCGCAGACGATGCCGATCAGCGGGTGATCGTCGAGGCGTGCCCGTTCGAGGCGACCTGCTGACCGGCCTCGCGGGCGGCGAGCCGCTCCCGCTGCGGGACGACGGTGTACTTCGGGTCCCGGGCGCTGGCCATGCCGGCCTCGAAGACGCCGAACCGGGTGAGCAGCGAGCCGGCCGCGAGCAGGGCGCCGGCGACGACCGCACCCGCGCGCCGCCGTCCGGCCACCACGGTCAGCGCCGCACCCGCCGCGGTGCAGGACTTCGCCGCCCGCAGCAGGGTCCCGGGCCTGCCCTCGTGGTACGGCTCGCTGACGATGCCGAACTCGGTCTCCACCCGGTGCATCGCGGCCAGCTCGATCGCGGCCCCGGCCACGGCCATCTTCCGCGACGGCCCGGCCTCCGCGACCGGGGTCAGGGCCATCGTGAGGCCCCCGCCGGCGGCCATGCCCGACGCCCCGAAGACGAACGGCAGCTCCTTGTGCGCCGCGTGCCACGACGGCACCGCGGTGTTGGAGAACAGCACGCCGGTGTAGGTCGCCAGCGGCCCGCCGAACAGCGCCGCCACCACCCCGCCGAAGCGCTTGAGCCGGGGGAACCAGCCCAGCAGCTCCACGGCCGCGGTCGCCGAGGCCGCCGCGCTGAACGGCGCCAGGATGTAGGAGCCGATCGACAGCGGCGAGGTCGGCTTGATGACCCGCAGCATGTGCAGGAACCGCTCCGGCCGGCCCAGGTCGTGGATCAGGAACACCACCGAGGCGACCGCCGCCCCGCCGGAGACGTAGCGGGAGTTGCGGGTCAGCGCCGGCCGGTCGGTGAGGTCGGCCAGCGCCGCGAGGATCGACGAGGAACCGGCCGCACCGCCGAGGAAGAGGTACAGCGGCACATCCGGCGTCTTCCACACCGGCGGCTTGATGATCGGCCGCCCGTAGTAGGAGGTGAACTCGGCCTCCTCGACCATCGCCACCTCACCGCCGGGACGACCACCGCCGCGCCGGCGACGGCGCTTCTCCCGCTTCTGCGCCGGCGGACCGTCCGCCCGCCGCCAGCCGGCTCCGGGCGTGGTGATGCCCTCTGTCACCGGGGCCTCCGCGAGCCGAGGACGGCCGACAGTGCCACCCCGACGATCATCGCCGCCGCGGCCCCGGCGGACTTCCACATCGCGGGCAGGTCCCGCGTGGTGACGACCGGGTCCGGCGGCAGCCCGTAGACCTCCGGCTCGTCGAGCAGCAGGAAGAACGCCCCCGCCCCGCCGACACCGTCGTCCTCATCCCGCCCGTAGAGCCGGGCAGTCTCCACGCCCTGCGCCTTCAGCGTGGCCAGCCGCGCGTCGGCGCGGGCCTGCAGCTCGTCAAGATTGCCGAACTGGATCGACTGCGTGGGGCAGGCCGTCGCGCACGCCGGCTGCAGCCCGTCGGTCAGCCGGTCGTAGCACATCGTGCACTTGAAGACCCGGCCGTCGCCCTTGCGCTGCTCGATGACGCCGTACGGGCAGGAGGGCACGCAGTAGCCGCAGCCGTTGCAGATGTCGCCCTGGACGACCACGGTTCCGTACTCAGTGCGGAACAGCGCTCCGGTGGGGCAGACATCGAGGCAGCCAGCGTGCGTGCAGTGCTTGCACACGTCCGAGGACATGAGCCAGCGGATCTGCTTGTCCGCGCCGCTCTGCCCCGTCTGCGGATCGAACTCGCTGAGCGCCTCGGCGTTGAGCACGCTGCTCTGCTGGGCGTTCGCGAGGCTCACATCCTCACCGGCGGCCGCCGGCGAGGGGCCGCTGCCCTGCCGGTCGTCCCCCGGCCGGCCGAACGTCGGCATCGGCAGGTCGACGGCGCGCGATTGCTCGATGAACGCCACGTGCCGCCAGCTGTTGGCCCCGAGCTGCCCGGTGTTGTCGTACGACATCCCCGACAGGCCGATGGCGTCCCGCACGCCGTGCGAGTCGTCCATCGGGAGTGTGTTCCAC
>JALYNA010000256.1 GCA_030773455.1 Actinomycetota bacterium | reverse complement strand
CGGGCCGCACCCTGGAGCCGCGGGAGTCGGCGACCATCTCCATCCCCTACCCCTGGGTCCAGGACGAGGCCCACGGGATCGCGCTGGTGAGCGAGACCGGCGTCGTCTTCGACGCGGAGATCCCGGTCGCGATGGAGAGCCCGGCGGCGGATCGCGAGAGCGTGGCTCGGTTCGGGCTGGTCGGGCTCTACGTCGGGATCGTGCCGGTCGCACTCGGCCTGCTCTGGTACCCGTCGATGCGTCGGTTGGGGCGCCGAGGGATGAACTTTGTCCTCGCCCTCACGGTGGGCCTGCTCGTCTTCCTTGCTGTCGACATGTGGGGGGAGGCGCAGGAGATCGCGCTGGCGGCGGCGGGATTCCTCGACGCCCCGGTCCTGGTGCCGCTCCTGGCGTTGCTGACGGCGGCGCTACTGGTGGTCATTGGCAACTCGTTGCGCGCTCGGACTGGCGAGTCGGGGGGGCTGGATCTGGCCTACCGGATCGCGTTCGGCATCGGGCTCCACAACCTCGGGGAGGGGCTGGCCATTGGGGCCGCCTTCGCCCTCGGCGAGGTGGCGCTCGGCGTCTTCCTCATCCTTGGCTTCACGCTGCACAACGTGACGGAGGGTGTCGGGATCGCCGCCCCGGTCGTCGGGCAGCGGCCCGGCCTGGCGCACTTCGCGGCGCTGGCGGCCATCGCCGGGGTCCCGGCCATTCTGGGGACCTGGATCGGGGCGTTCACCTACTCGCCCTTCTGGACGACGGTCTTCTTCGCCGTTGGTATCGGCGCCATTCTCCAGGTGATCTACGAGGTCGGCCGGCTGATCGTCCGCAGCCAGGCCAAGGCCGGTGAGCCGGCAATGACCTGGACCACCTTTGGCGGTGTGACGGCGGGCGTGGCGGTCATGTACGTGACCGGACTCTTGGTGGCGGCGTGAACGCGGTGGGCGAGGACGCCGCGCGGGAGGATCCCCAGGTCACGCCCGCGATGGAGGACTACCTGAGGGCGGCCTACCGGCTGCGGGACGAGGACGGGCCGATCACGACCCAGCGCCTGGCGGAGGCGCTTGGGGTCTCCAGCCCCTCGGTGACCAACATGGTCAAGCGCCTGCACGAGCTGGGGCTGGTGCGCCACGAGCGCTACCGGGGGGTGGAGCTGACGGAGACGGGGGAGCAGATCGCCCTTGAGGTCGTCCGCCACCACCGCCTGCTGGAGCTCTACCTGGTGCAGGCGCTCGGCTACGCGTGGGACGAGGCGCACGCCGAGGCCGACCGACTGGAGCACCACATCTCCGAGGAGATGGAGGCGCGGATCGACGTGGTCCTCGGCCACCCGATGCGCGACCCGCACGGCGACCCCATCCCGAGCCGAGACGGGACCGTCGCCGAGCTGGGTGACAGCCGGCTGCTCGACCTGGAGCCGGGCGAGGGCGGGGTGATTGCCCGCGTCTCGGACCGGGACTCGGAGCAGCTGCGCTACCTCGGCGGGCTCGGTCTCTATCCGGGTGTCGCGGTCGTCGTTCTGGACAAGCTCCCGTTCGAGGGGCCGCTCCGGATCGGCGTGGGCGAGGCTGAGCACCTCATCAGTCCGCCCCTCGCCGCCGCCGTCCGCGTCACCGGCCAAGCTTCAGCGGCCTGACCGTGGCTGGCACAATCGACGGCGCCGAACCGGACTGCCGAGGGGGACCAGGGCCGCTGCACCGCCCGTCTCGACCCGGGCTCCCTGGCCTCAGGCGAAACGAGGAGGGCGCCAGAGAATGGGCGCTATTCCAGTAGCTAGAAAGGACAGGAAGACCCATGCGACGGAGAACCATCCTGACCGTCCTCGTGCCGCTCGTCCTCGTCGTCGGGGCACATCGACGCTGAGCAGAGCACCCCCGCCGCCGGAGCCCCCACCGGCGTCACCGTCGAGGTGCTCGGCCGCGGCGGGTCGGCGGTGGTGCCGGACCGCGAGCTGCTGCTCCGCCGGCGCACCTTCGCGCCGAGGGGCAGCACCGTGCCGAATCCCGCCGACGGGCCGGTCGTGCTCGCCGTCGAGTCCGGGACCGTTGGCTTCACCGTTGTCGAGGGGGCCGCCCAGCTGACGCGGGCCGCGGCGACCGGCAC
>JALYNA010000255.1 GCA_030773455.1 Actinomycetota bacterium | reverse complement strand
GCCCTGCTCAAGACCCGATGGAAAGCCCTCAACCGCATTCGGCTGTGCCCGCGACGAATCGGCGCCATCGTGGCAGCAGCCCTCGTCCTGACCACCGCTGAACGACCAATCCGTTGAGAAAACCTCAATGGCATCGGGCACGCCGCGGTGGCCACCGACCCGCAATTTCGAGCCGCACTGGGAGCTCACGGGTACTCCCTGGACGCCACTGGAGAAATACGGCAGCTCGCCAACCACGTCGGCCCGTTCAGTGCGCGAGCTGCGCAGATCGCCCGCAATCTGGACCGCTACGAACACGAATGGCTCGCTACGCATCCCGATGAGACGCCCGGTCCGGCTCTGCGCCGCGCCTGGGACGCGCGCGCCTGGGCCGACGGCCGCCCGGACAAGGTGATCCCGCAGCCGGGTGGCGACCTCACCAAGCGGTGGCTGGCCGAGCTCACTGCCCTCGGGTACCGCGCCCCTGATGGGCCGGTCGACCCGACCCCCACACCGATCGGAGCGCTCGACCGGAACGACGCAGTGGATCGGGTGCTGGCCCGGCTGGCCGCCGGCCGGTCGGCGTGGAATGCGGCCGACGTCCGCGGCGAGGTCGAGCAGCTGGTCGCCGTTGCTGGGGTCGTCGTCAACGCGGCGGCGCGTGCCGAGCTGGCCGAGGACCTCACTGCTCGGACCTTGGCTGGCTGCGTGCCGCTCCTCCCTGACGGGCACGCGCCAGAGCACGTCCGGGCGTGGAGCTCCCAGCCGGTACTCGACGTCGAGATCGACCTGGCGGCCCGCCTCGCTGCCCGCGGCACCCAGGCCGGCACCAATCTCAGGGAGCTCGAACCGCCACTCCCCGTGCTCACCGGTCTCGATGCGGGACAGGCCGCGGCGGTCAACGCACTCGTCGGCCCCCTGCAGCTGGTTGTGATCGAGGGCGCGGCCGGCGCAGGCAAGACAACCACGCTTGCGGCCACGCGCGACCTGCTTCTTGAGCAGGACCGCCGGCTCATGGTGGTGACCCCGACGCTGAAGGCCGCCAAGGTCGCCGCCGCCGAGCTCGGTGCACCCGCCGGATCGGCGGCGGCGCTGGCCTTCCAGTACGGCTGGCGGTGGACCGAGGGCGGCGCCTGGACCCGGCTGACCGTCGGGCAGGCCGACCCGGTCACCGGCCAGCCCTACACCGGGCCCGACGACGGCGCGCGGCTGCGCACCGGTGACCTGCTGGTTGTGGACGAGGCCGGGATGCTCGACCAGACACCGCCCGCGCGCTACTCATCGTCGCCGATGAGTGCCATGTCCGGGTGGCGCTGCTGGGTGACTGCCACCAGCTGGCCGCGGTTGGCCGCGGCGGCGTCTTGGACCTGGCCGCCCGCCACGCCGACCCGACCGCCTGCCTGACCCTGGACGGCGTGCACCGGTTCGCCCGCACCGACCAGGCCGGTCGAACGGTGACCGACACTGACTACGCCGAGTTGACCCTGGCCATGCGCACCGGCGCCGACCCCGGAGCGGTGTTCGACGCGCTCGCCGCCCGTGGCCCGATCCGGCTGCACCCGAGCGCGGCAGCGCTGCAGGAGGCGCTGGCTGCGGCCGCCGCCGAGGCCCACCGCCGGGGCGAGCGCGTGACGCTGGTGGTGGAGACCCGCGAGGAAGCCGCCGAGCTCAACGCGGCCATCCGCGAGCAGTTGGTGGCCGACGGGCAGGTCGGCGACGCCCGGGCCGCCACCACCGCAGCCGGACAGCGGATAGGGGTCGGCGATCGAATCGCCACTCGCCGCAACGACCGCGACCTCGGGGTAGCCAACCGCGACACCTGGACCGTCACCGCCGTCGGCCCGGGCGGTCAGCTCACCGTCACCCCCAAGGACGCCCTCGGGGACACCGCCGCTGGGCGGGTGCTGCCCGCCGACTACGTCGCCCGGCACGTGGAACTGGCCTACGCCAGCACCGCCCACGGCAGCCAAGGCGACACCGTCACCGCCGCGCACACCGTGATCGGTGAGCGCACCGGCGCCGCCCCCCTCTACGTGGGGATGACACGGGGTCGCACCACCAACACCGCTCACCTGGTGGCCACGGACCCCGTGCAGCTCCGCACCGAGCCGGCACTCCTCAGCCAGCCGGCCGACCGTCTGACCCAGGAGGGCGACCGCTGGCGCGCCCGCCGCGACATGCAGGGCGTTCCCTCACGGCCGACCAGCCCGCTGCCGACGCGATCGGGACCCGGGGCCCGCCCGCCGGCGCCCGAGGACGTCCGACACCTCGCGCAGCCCCAGCAACCGGGTCCGGGGATGCGGCGGTGAATCCACAGGAAGGCGGGAGCCGGGCGCCCAGCCCACGTCCGAGTGACAGCGTCCCAGTCAGCGGGGGAGCCCAGACTGCGCCGGTGAAGGCCGGGCTCCTGGAGCGGAGGTAGTGAGCGGTGGCGTCGATCGCGAAGAGGCCTGACGGTACGTACCGGCCGCGGTACCGGGACGAGCACGGCAAGGAGCACGCCCGCCACTTCAAGCGGAAGGCCGACGCGCAGCGGTGGCTCGACGAGGTCACCGCGGCTGTGCACACCGGCACGTACGTCGACCCGGGCGAGCGAAGCTCACCGTGGGAGAACTGGCCGAGGTGTGGCTCGCCGGGAAGATCAACCTCAAGCCCACCACCCGGGCCCGCTATGCAGACGTCATGCGCGTCCACGTCCTGCCGCGCTGGGGCGACGTGCCGCTGATCCGGGTGACCCACGGCGACGTCCAGGCGTGGCTCACCGAGCTCTCCTCCCGCGGACTGGCCGGGGCCTCGGTCCGCAAGGCACAGAGGGTCCTCTCCGGCATCCTGGGGCTCGCGGTGCGCGACCGGCGCCTGGCCGTCAACCCCGCCCTAGGCGTGGCCCTCCCGGCGATGCAGGAGAAGCGCCGCCGGTACCTCTCGGCAGCGCAGCTGGAGGCGCTCGCCGACGCCGCCGGCCCCGGCCGGGTTGCCGTCCTTGTCCTCGGCTACTGCGGGCTGTGCTGGTCGGAGCTGGCGGCCCTCCGCGTGCGGCACTTCGACCTGCTGCGACGACGGGTCATTGTCGAGGAGGCCGTCACCGAGGTCGACGGCGCCCGCCTGGTGTGGGGCAGCCCCAAGACCCACGGCCGTCGCTCGGTGCCGCTGCCGCGCTTCCTCGTCGAGGAGCTCGCCCGGACCGTGGTGAACCGACCCTCCGACGAGCTGGCCTTCCCGTCGCCGCAGGGCGCCGTGCTGCGCAACCGCAACGCCCGCGCCACCTGGTTTGACGCCGCCGCCCGAGCCATCGGAGAGCCCGGCCTGACGCCGCACGAACTGCGGCACACCGCCGCCTCGCTGGCGATCAAGGCGGGCGCCAACGTCAAGGCGGTCCAGCGGATGCTCGGGCACGCCTCGGCGGCCATGACCCTGGACCGCTACGCCGACCTGTTCGACGACGACCTGGACGAGGTGGCCGACCGGCTGGACGCCCTGCGCGCGGCTTCGCGCGGAGAAGTTGCGCACTATCTGCGGACTGAGCCGACCGGGCGAGGGGCGATGGGCAGCCACCCGACCGATCAAACCGCAGGTCAAGCCCTCAGTGGGCCGGTGGAGACGAGGGGAATCGAACCCCTAACCCCCGCCTTGCAAAGGCGGTGCTCTGCCAATTGAGCTACGTCCCCGGGTGGGAGGCGGGCCTTCCCGGCGGGTCAGCGGGAGGCGGGCCTGCTGACCCCCTGGGGACCGCGGGTGGCCTCGGCCCAGAGGTCGGCCTCGGACCTGCTGGCCGATCGCCTCCGCACGGCGGCGAGGGCACTGGCGGCGGCTGCTGCGAGGACGAGTTTCCTGAGCACGCGGGGTACCTCCTCGGGAGGGGGCCGGAGCCCGACCCCGGGGGCGGGGTGGGCCGGTGGCGCCGGGACACGGGTGGGCCTGGGAGGACTTGAACCTCCGGCCTCATCCTTATCAGGGATGCGCTCTAACCGCCTGAGCTACAGGCCCGTGAACCTCGATCAGCGTACCTGCACCGGCTCTTCCGCCCGCAGGCGGGTGTGAGGTCGACCTCCGAGGCCCCGCCGTGGATCGTGGTGATCACCACCGGTCCAGTGGGGTGTCCGGCCACCGGAGGGCCCACTGCACCGGTGCTGATCACCGGACCCGGTAACAGGGCGGCAGGGCGAGCCGCCCCGCGGCGGCCCGACGAGCGGGGGCCCGGAGGGCTCCCCGAGGAGAGCCAGGATGGGCTCAGCCTCAGCGCACCTGGAGAACGGCACGTGGAAGCGGTGCGGTCCGGTAGGACCGCGGCCCCGTCCCGGGTCCCGCCCCGAGCATGCGAGGGGTGGGGAGGACGGGGCCCTTCTTCAGTCCCGCTCGGAGAGGGTGACCTCGAGGCCGCCGACCAGGTCGGAGCACATGTTGTAGATGAACGCCGCCACGGTGCACAGCGCGGTCATCAGCACGACGTTGATGGCCCCGATGACCGCCGCGCCACCGAAGACGATGCCCGGGGTGATGACCTCGCTGCCGCCGCCGGAGGCGGTGCCGAGCTGGCCGAACAGGTCGTTGAGGGTCTCGAAGACGCCGAGACCCGACAGCATGCCGTAGAGCACGCCGACCGCGACCATCCAGATGAAGAACAACGCGATCGACAAGACCAGCGCGATCTTCAGCGCGGAGAACGTGTCGATGTGCCGCAGCTGCAGGCGGGCGCGGCGCGGACCGCGGGGAGCCTTCCCGGAGGAGGTCCGGGGGGCACCGGCGGCCGGCTGGGCGCCGGTGGCCGGCGGGACGGCGACGGCCGGGGGGACGGCGGTCTGCGTGCCGGACACCGGACCGGCCGGAGCCGGAGCGCCGCCGGGCGCGACGGCTTGCGTCCGGGCGGTGTGCGCGCCGGGGATGGACTGGGTGGCCCCCACGGGAAGGGTGCCGTCACCAGCGGGCCGCTGGCCGGTCGCCGTCCCTTGCGCCGGGGTCTCCCCCGTCCGGGACCCGGTGCGTACCGAACCCTGCGTCCGGTCGCTCATGCGAGTCTCCCGTTCCCCAGCGGCCCTCGCCGCTGCCTCGCGCCCGGGGTGCCCGGCGTGCGGCCGGGGGCGCCCGGGCGCCGGTCAGATCCCTGGTGACTGTGCCGGAGGGAGCCGGACGTTCGCACCCGGGAGTGCAGACGCACCGCCCCCTCCGTCATCGCCCACAGCCTAGGTGGCAGGCTCGTCGTTGTCCGTCGTACGAGCGATCGCCACGATCGACACGTCCTCCGGCAAGTTCATGAGCTTGACACCCATGGTGGCGCGGTCCTTGTTGTGCCGGACTCCGTTGACCGGGGTGCGGATGACCCCGCCGCCGGAGGTGATGGCGTAGAGTTCGTCCCCGAGCCGTACCGCCAGCGCACCGACCAGGTTGCCCTTGCGCGCCTTGGGGTCGGCGGTGAGCACGCCCCTGCCGCCGCGGCCCTGCGGCGGGTAGTTCTCGATGCCGGTCCGCTTGGCGAAGCCGCGCTCGGTGGCGACGAGGACGTCGACGCCCTCCTCGACGACCATCATCGACAGCAGCGAGTCGTCCCCGCTCAGGGAGATGCCGCGGACGCCCTCGGTGGGCCGGCCCATCGGCCGCAGCGTGGCGTCGTCGGCCTTGAAGCGGATCGACATCGCCTTGCGGGTGACCAGCAGCAGGTCCTGCTCCGGGTCGATGAGCGCCGCACCGACCAGCTCGTCGCTCTCGCGCAGGTTGATCGCGATGACGCCGCCGCTGCGCGGGGAGTCGAAGTCGGTCAGCCGGGTCTTCTTCACCTGCCCGTTCGCCGTGGCCAGCACCAGGTACGGAGCGACGCCGTAGTCCTTGATCTGCATGACCTGGGCGATCTTCTCGTCGGGCTGGAAGGCCAGGATGTTGGCCACGTGCGCGCCACGGGCGGTGCGGTTGGCCTCAGGCAGCTCGTACGCCTTGGCCCGGTAGACCCGGCCCTTGTTGGTGAAGAAGAGGATCCAGTCGTGGGTGGAGCCCACGAAGAAGTGGTCGACGATGTCGTCCTGCTTCAGCGCCGCACCCATGACCCCCTTGCCGCCGCGGCGCTGCGACCGGTAGAGGTCGCTTCTGGTCCGCTTGGCGTAGCCGGTGCGGGTGATGGTGATGACGACCTCCTCCTCGGCGATGAGGTCCTCCATCGACACGTCGCCGTCGTTGGCCACGAACTTCGTGCGCCGCTCGTCGCCGTACTTCTCGACGATCTCCGCGAGCTCGTCGTGGATGATCTGCCGCTGCCGCTCGGGCGAGGCGAGGATCGCCTGCAGGTCGGCGATGCGGGCCTCGAGCTCGGCGAGCTCGTCGAGGATCCGCTGCCGCTCCAGGGCGGCCAGCCGGCGCAGCTGCATGTCCAGGATCGCGGTCGCCTGGATCTCGTCGATGTCCAGCAGCTCCATCAGGCCGGTGCGCGCCGCGTCGGCGGACTCGCTGGACCGGATGAGGGCGATGACGGCGTCGAGCTGGTCGAGGGCCTTGGCCAGACCGCGCAGGATGTGCGCCCGCTCCTCGGCCTTGCGCAGCCGGTAGCGGGTCCGCCGCTGGATGACCTCGATCTGGTGCAGCACGTAGAAGCGGATCAGCTCGTCCAGGCGCAACGTCCGAGGGACGCCGTCGACGATCGAGAGCATGTTGCAGCCGAAGGTCGTCTGCAGCTGGGTGTGCTTGTAGAGGTTGTTCAGCACGACCTTGGCCACCGCGTCGCGGCGCAGGGTGATGACCAGGCGGCGGCCGACGCGGTCGCTGGACTCGTCGGCGATCTCGCTGATGCCCTGGAGCCGGCCCTCCTTGACCGCATCGGCGATCGCCTCGGCCAGGTTGTCCGGGTTCACCTGGTAGGGCAGCTCGGTGACGACGAGCTGCACCCGGCCCCGGGTGTCCTCCTCGACGGTGACCACGGCCCGCATGCGGACCGAGCCGCGGCCGGTGCGGTAGGCGTCCTCGATGCCCTCGCGGCCGACGATGAGGCCCGCGGTCGGGAAGTCGGGACCGGGAACGCGCCCCATGCAGGCGCTGAGCGCTTCCTCCGGCTCGGCGTCGGGGTGCTCGAGCATCCAGAAGACGGCGGCCGCGACCTCGCGCAGGTTGTGCGGCGGCATGTTCGTGGCCATGCCGACGGCGATGCCGGCCGAGCCGTTGACCAGCAGGTTCGGGATGCGCCCCGGCAGGACCAGCGGCTCCTGGTTCTTGCCGTCGTAGTTGGGCTGGAAGTCGACGGTGTCCTCGTCGATGCCGGCCAGCATCTCCATGGCCAGCGGCGTGAGGCGTGCCTCCGTGTAACGCATCGCTGCCGCAGGGTCATTGCCGGGGGAACCGAAGTTGCCCTGGCCGTCGATCAGCGGGTACCGCATCGACCACGGCTGAGCCAGCCGCACAAGGGCGTCGTAGATCGCCGAGTCGCCGTGCGGGTGGTAGTTACCCATGACCTCGCCGACGACGCGGGCGCACTTGACGTAGCTGCGGTCGGGGCGGAAGCCCTGGTCGTACATCGCGTACAGCACACGGCGGTGCACCGGCTTGAGGCCGTCGCGGACCTCCGGCAGCGCGCGGCCGACGATGACCGACATCGCGTAGTCGATGTAGCTGCGCTGCATCTCCTGCTGGAGGTCGACCGGCTCGATGCGGTCGCGGGCGGGGGTCTCGGTCACGGTTCAGATCTCCACAGTTGAAGGACCCCGTCCTCCCCACCCTTCGCAGGCTCAGGGCGGGACCCGGGACGGGGCCGGGATCTTGCGGGGGCAGGGGGTCCTTCTAGACGTCGAGGAAGCGGACGTCCTTGGCGTTGCGGGTGATGAAGCTGCGGCGGGCCTCGACGTCCTCGCCCATGAGGATGCTGAACAGCTCGTCGGCGGTCGCGGCGTCCTCGAGAGTGACCTGCGACAGGATCCGCGACTCCGGGTTCATCGTGGTCTCCCACAGCTCGGTCGCGTTCATCTCGCCGAGGCCCTTGAACCGCTGGATGGCGTCGTCCTTGATCCGCCGGCCGGCCTCGGCGCCGGCCCGGAGGACGGCGTCCTTCTCCTTGTCGGTGTAGACGTACTCGTCACCGACCTTGCCGCCCCACTTGATCTTGTACAGCGGGGGGTTCGCCAGGTAGACGTGCCCCGCCTCGACCAGCGGCCGCATGAAGCGGAACAGCAGGGTGAGCAGCAGCGTCCGGATGTGCTGGCCGTCGACGTCGGCGTCGGCCATCAGGACGATCTTGTGGTAGCGCAGCTTCGACAGGTCGAACTCGTCGTGGATGCCGGTGCCGAAGGCGGTGATCATCGACTGGACCTCGGTGTTCTTCAGCACCCGGTCGATCCGCGCCTTCTCGACGTTGATGATCTTGCCGCGGATGGGCAGGATCGCCTGGTACATCGAGTCGCGGCCGGACTTGGCCGAGCCACCGGCCGAGTCGCCCTCGACGATGTAGACCTCGGAATTGCGCGGGTCGGTCGAGCGGCAGTCGGCCAGCTTGCCCGGCAGGCCGCTGACCGACAGCAGGTTCTTGCGGGCCAGCTTGCGGGCGTCCTGCGCCGCACGCCGGGCGCGCGCCGCCGAGCTCGCCTTGCTGATGATCACCTTCGCCTCGGCCGGGTTGGCCTCGAACCAGTGACTGATCTCGTCGTTGCAGACCCGCTGCACGAAGCCCTTGACCTCGGTGTTGCCCAGCTTGGTCTTGGTCTGGCCCTCGAACTGCGGGTCGCCGAGCTTGACCGAGACGATCGCGGCCAGGCCCTCGCGGATGTCGTCGCCGGTGAGCCGGTCGTCCTTCTCCTTGAGCAGCTTCTTGTCCAGCGCGTACCGGTTCACGATGGACGTCAGCGCCGCGCGGAAGCCCTCCTCGTGGGTGCCGCCCTCGTGGGTGTTGATGGTGTTGGCGAAGGTGTGCACCGACTCGGAATAGGCGTCGGACCACTGCATCGCGACGTCCACGGACATCGCCATGTCGTTCTTGCCGGTGCCCTCCGCGGAGAACCCGATCACCGAGCGGTGGATCGGGGCCTTGCGGCGGTTGATGTGAGCGACGTAGTCGACCAGGCCGCCGTCGTAGCGGTAGGTGATCTCGGTGGCCTCGAACGCCTCGTCCTCGGTGCCGGCCTCGGGCGCCTCCTCGACCAGGGAGACCTCCTCGGCCATGCCGGTCTCGGCCTTGCTGTGCCCGGGACGCTCGTCGCGCAGGACGATGGTCAGGCCCTTGTTGAGGAAGGCCATCTCCTGCAGCCGGCGGCTGATCGTGTCGAAGGAGTAGGTCGTCGTCTCAAAGATGTCCGGGTCGGCCCAGAAGGTGATCTGGGTGCCGCGCTTGGCCGTCCGGCCGACCTTCTCCAGCGGGCCGGGCTTGGCCACGTCGTAGTGCTGGTGCCACTCGGTGCCGTCGCGCCAGATGCGGACGTCGAGCTGCGTGGACAGCGCGTTGACGACGGTCACGCCGACGCCGTGCAGACCACCGGACACCGCGTAGCTCTTGCCGTCGAACTTGCCGCCCGCGTGCAGGATGGTCATGACGACCTCGACGGTCGGCCGCTTCTCCACCGGGTGCATGTCGACCGGGATGCCACGGCCGTTGTCCTCCACCCGGACGCCGCCGTCGGCCAGCAGGGTGACCCGCACGGTGTCGCAGTGGCCGGCGAGGGCCTCGTCGACGGAGTTGTCGACGACCTCCCACACCATGTGGTGCAGACCCCGCTCACCGGTGGAGCCGATGTACATGCCGGGGCGCTTGCGGACGGCCTCGAGACCCTCGAGGACGGTGATGGAGCTGCCGGAGTAGGCGTCAGCCTGGGCGTCGATCTTCGGTCGAGCGACCACGTGGGGCCCTTCTGTCGCGCACCCGGCGGCTGCGCCCCGAACGCGGACAGGGGCGCAGAACGGCACCATGTCCCAGGGCGCACAACGACGCTGGGCCGGATGCTGGCGGTTTCTGCTCTCCACGATACCGGGTGGGGTGACAGGAACCGCGTCGTCGCGGCCCTCACGTCGGATCTGCGCCACTCACGGCACGCCTGCCACCACCTGTGTTGGCCCCCGGGGCGACACGCCGTCCCTGAGCCGCTCGCCGGGTCGCCGGTCGGCGGGACGGTCGCGGGCCACGGCGGGACGCCGATCCGGGCCGGACACTCCGGACATGGCCGAGACCGACGGCACCATCCCCGCCCCGTCAGCGAAGACCTGCCTCGTCACCGGGGCCACCGGCTACGTCGGCGGACGACTCGTCCCCGAACTGCTCGCCGCCGGACACCGGGTGCGGGTGATGACCCGCTCACCGGAGCGGCTGCGCGACCACCCCTGGGGCGGGGAGGTCGAGATCGCCCGCGCCGACGCCGGCGAAGGCAAGGCGGTGGCGGCGGCCTGCGCCGGGGCCGACGTCGTCTACTACCTGACCCACGCGCTGGGTGCCGGCCCGGAGTTCGAGGAGACCGACCGCCGGACGGCGCAGGTCATGGCGCAAGCCGCCCGCGAGGCCGGAGTGCGGCGGCTGGTCTACCTCGGCGGGCTGGAGCCCGTCGGCGAGGAGCTCTCCCCGCACCTGCGCTCGCGCGCCGAGGTCGCCGAGATCCTGCTCGGCGCCGGCGTGCCGACCGCCGTGCTCCGGGCCGCGGTGGTGCTGGGCTCGGGTTCGGCGTCCTTCGAGATGCTGCGCTACCTGACCGAGCGGCTGCCGGTCATGGTCACGCCGCGCTGGGTGCACAGCCGGATCCAGCCGATCGCCATCCGCGACGTGCTGCGCTACCTGGTGGGCTGCGCCACGCTGCCGCCCGAGGTGCACCGGTGCTTCGACATCGGCGGCCCCGACGTCATGACCTACCTGGAGATGATGCAGCGCTTCGCCGGGGTGGCCGGGCTGTCCCGGCGGCGGATCCTGCCGGTGCCGGTGCTCACCCCCGGCCTGTCCAGCCACTGGGTCGGGGTCGTCACTCCCGTGCCGGCGTCCATCGCCCGCCCGCTGGTGGAGTCGCTGCGCAACACCGTCGTCTGCTCCGAGCACGACATCGCCCGGTACGTCCCGGACCCGCCGGAGGGGCTGCTCGGCTTCGACGAGGCGGTGCGGCTGGCGATCCAGCGGGTCAAGGACCGGACGGTGGCCACCCGGTGGTCGTCGGCGTCCGTGCCCGGGGTGCCGTCGGACCCGCTGCCCACCGACCCCGACTGGGCCGGCGGCACCCTCTACCTCGACGAGAAGACCCGCGAGACCGATGCGTCACCCGAGGAGCTGTGGCGGGTGGTCGAGGGGATCGGCGGGGACAGCGGCTGGTACTTCTTCCCACTGGCCTGGGAGGTCCGCGGCTGGCTCGACCGGGCGGTCGGCGGCGTCGGCCTGCGCCGGGGACGCCGGTCACCGTCGGACCTCTACGTCGGCGACGCCCTCGACTTCTGGCGGGTCGAGGAGCTCGAGGAGGGCCGGCTGCTGCGGCTGCGCGCCGAGATGCGGCTGCCCGGGCTGGCCTGGCTGGAGTTCCACGTGGAACAGGCCGGCGGACGGACCCGGCTGCGACAGAAGGCCACCTTCAAGCCCAGCGGGCTGTTCGGGCACCTGTACTGGCGGGTGCTCGTGCCCTTTCACGGCCCGATCTTCGGCGGGATGGTGCGCAACATCTGCCGCGCCGCGGAGGAAGGGACGGCGGTGACACCGCGGTCCTCCGGACCGCACCGCGGTCGGTAGGCCGACGTGTCATGGCACCAACAACTGGGCGGCGGCGAGTTCGCGGTAGAGCGGGCTGGTCTCCACCAGCTCCTGGTGGGTGCCGCTCGCCACCATCCGGCCGGCGTCGAGCACCACGATCTCGTCGCTGTCGAGCACGGTGGACAGCCGGTGCGCCACCACCAGTAGCGCCGGGCGGGCCAGCAGCGACCGCGCGATCGCCAGCCGCTGGCGCTCGCCGCCGGACAGCAGCACGCCGCCGTCCCCCACCGGGACGTCCAGCCCCCTCGGCGAGCGCTGCACCACCGCGGTGAGCCCGACGTCGCCCAGCGCCGCCCACAGCTCGGGGTCGGTGG
>JALYNA010000254.1 GCA_030773455.1 Actinomycetota bacterium | reverse complement strand
GATCACGCTGATGGTCAACCGCTACGAGGTCATCGGGATGAACCCCGACGGCTCCGAGGGGCCGCTGCTCGCGCTGGCGGAGCAGAAGCGGATGAAGCTCAAGGAGGAGGTCGTCTTCTACGCCGATGCGTCGAAGAGCCGCCCGGTCTTCCGCTTCAAGGCGCGGCAGCGGCTGGACGTCGCAGCCGAGCACGACGTCTTCGACGAGTACGGCAACCCGCTGGGCTGGTTCCGCAAGCAGTTCGGCGCCAGCCTGCTGCGCTCCACCTGGGACCTGTCGGCTCCCGGCATCACCGCCGTCGGCCGGGAGCGCCGGCAGTCCATCGCGATCCTGCGCCGGGTCTGGGACCTCATCCCCTACCTCGGCGACGTCTGGGTGCCCTTCGTCTTCCACTTCGACTTCGTCGACACCGCGACCGGCGCGCCGGTGATGACCAGCGAGCGGCAGGTTGCTGTCCGGGACCGCTACACCGTGACGGTGCCCGACCCGCGGCTGGACTTCCACGTCGCGGCGTCGATGGCCGTCGCCTTGGACGCGCTGCAGAGCCGCTGAGCCTGCCCCGTCGTCCCCCCGCTGACGACCATGGCGCCGTGACCGCCCGGGCGCGGCCCGCGGTGGTCACGGCGCCATGATCGCCAGGAGGGGTGGGGTCAGCTCTTCGGCCGGGCCCCGGCGCGCAGGGCGCCGAGCAGGTCGTGGTTGAGCCGGGAGATGTTCTCCATCGAGATGCCCTTGGGGCAGGCCGCCGAGCACTCGCCGATGTTGGTGCAGCCGCCGAAGCCCTCGCGGTCCTGCTGGGCGACCATGTTGATCACCCGGTCGTCGCGCTCCGGCTGGCCCTGCGGCATGAGGCCGAGGTGGCTGACCTTGGCCGCGGTGAACAACATCGAGGAGGCGTTCGGGCAGGCCGCCACGCAGGCGCCGCAGCCGATGCAGGTGGCCGCGTCGAACGCCGCGTCGGAGTCCTTCTTCGGCACCAGGATCGAGTGGGCCTCGGGCGCGGTGCCGGTCGGGGCGCTGATGTAGCCGCCGGACTGGATGATCCGGTCCAGCGCGCTGCGGTCGACGGCGAGGTCCTTGATCACCGGGAACGCCGTCGCGCGCCACGGCTCGATGTCGATCGAGTCGCCGTCCTTGAACTTGCGCATGTGCAGCTGGCAGGTGGTCGTGGGACCGCCCGAGGTGCCCCGGCCGTGCGCCGTGCCGTTGATCATCAAACCGCACTGGCCGCAGATGCCCTCGCGGCAGTCGTGGTCGAAGACCACCGGATCGTCGCCGGCGAGGATCAGCTTCTCGTTCAGGACGTCGAGCATCTCCAGGAAGGACATGTCCGGGGAGATGTCCTCGACCTGGTAAGTCACCATGTGGCCCTTGTCGGCGGGGCTCTTCTGACGCCAGATCCGCAGGGTCAGCGTCATGGTGTGCGGCGCCATGGCCGGGTCGGTCGCCGTGCCGGACGCGAAGCTCGCGCCCTCACGTGTGGCTGTCACTTGTAACTCCGCTGGGCGAGGTGGACGTACTCGTACTCGAGGGCTTCGCGGTGCAGGACGGGGGGAGCGCCCTCCGGCGTCCACTCCCACGCGGCGACGTAAGCGAAGTTGTCGTCGTCGCGGAGTGCCTCTCCCTCGGGGGTCTGGCTCTCGGCCCGGAAGTGCCCACCGCAGCTCTCCGCGCGGTGCAGGGCGTCGACGCACATCAGCTCGGCGAGCTCGATGAAGTCGGCCACCCGGCCGGCGTGCTCCAGCGTCGGGTTGATCGTGTCCTGGTCGCCGGAGACCTTGAGGTTGGTCCAGAACTCCTGGCGGATCTCGGGGATCCGGTCCAGGGCCTTGCGCAGGCTCTCCTCGGAGCGCTCCATGCCGCAGAGGTCCCACATGAGACGGCCGAGCTCGCGGTGGAAGGACGCCGGCGTGCGGTTGCCGTTGATGGACAGCAGCTTCTGCGTCTGGGCCTGCACGTTCTGCAGCGCCTCCACCGCGGCCGGGTGGCTGTCGTCGACCTTCTCGAACGGACCGTCGGCCAGGTAGTTGCTGATCGTGTTCGGCAGGACGAAGTAGCCGTCGGCCAGGCCCTGCATCAGCGCGCTGGCCCCGAGCCGGTTGGCGCCGTGGTCGGAGAAGTTGGCCTCGCCGATCACGAACATGCCCGGGATCGTCGACTCCAGGTCGTAGTCGACCCACAGCCCGCCCATCGTGTAGTGGACCGCCGGGTAGATCCGCATCGGCGTCTCGTACGGGTCCTCGCCGGTGATCTGGGCGTACATGTCGAAGAGGTTGCCGTACTTGGCCTCGATCGCCGGCCGGCCCAGCCGCTTCATGGCGTCGCCGAAGTCCAGGTAGACGCCCAGGCCGCCCGGCCCCACGCCGCGGCCCTCGTCGCAGACGTTCTTCGCCTGCCGGGAGGCGATGTCACGGGGCACCAGGTTGCCGAACGAGGGGTAGATCCGCTCGAGGTAGTAGTCGCGCTCGGCCTCGGGGATGTCCCGCGGGTCACGGGTGTCGCCGCGCTCCTTGGGCACCCACACGCGGCCGTCGTTGCGCAGCGACTCGCTCATCAGCGTGAGCTTCGACTGGTAGTCGCCCTTGACCGGGATGCAGGTCGGGTGGATCTGCGTGTAGCAGGGGTTGGCGAAGTACGCGCCCCGCTTGTGCGCCCGCCAGATCGCCGTGGCGTTGGAGCCCTTGGCGTTGGTGGAGAGGTAGAAGACGTTGCTGTACCCGCCGGTGGCCAGGACGACGGCGTCGGCGTAGTGGGTGCTGATCTCGCCGGTGACCAGGTTCCGGGCGACGATCCCGCGGGCCCGGCCGTCCACGATGATCAGGTCGAGCATCTCGGTGCGGGCGAACTGCTGGACGTTGCCGGCGGCCATTTGCCGCTCCAGCGCCTGGTAGGCGCCGTAGAGCAGCTGCTGGCCCGTCTGGCCGCGGGCGTAGAAGGTGCGCGACACCTGCGCGCCACCGAAGGAGCGGTTGTCCAGCAGGCCGCCGTACTCGCGGGCGAAGGGCACGCCCTGGGCGACGCACTGGTCGATGATGTTGACGCTGACCTCAGCCAGGCGGTGGACGTTGTTCTCCCGCGACCGGAAGTCACCGCCCTTGACCGTGTCGTAGAACAGCCGGTGCACGCTGTCACCGTCGTTGCGGTAGTTCTTCGCCGCGTTGATGCCGCCCTGCGCCGCGACGCTGTGCGCCCGGCGCGGGCTGTCCTGGTACCAGAAGGACTTGACCTTGTAGCCGGCCTCGCCGAGCGTCGCGGCGGCCGAGCCGCCGCCCAGGCCGGTGCCCACGACGATGACGGTCAGCTTGCGTCGGTTGGCCGGGTTGACCAGGCGCGCCCGGAACCGGCGGGTGCTCCACCGCTCGCCGATCGGCACGTCCGTCGGCGCCTTGGTGTCGGCGATCGGGTCGCCGACGGAGAAGAGGTCGAGAGGCATCGCGTTGAGCTCCTTAGCCGACGAGCCCGAAGAGGACGCTGAAGGGGACGAGCAGGAACCCGCCGATCAGGACCACGGAGAAGACCAGGGAGAAGAGGTTGACGGTCCTCTCCCGACGCTTGTTGCTCTGCCCGAGCGTCTGCGTGGCACTCCAGATGCCGTGCCGCAGGTGCATGCCGAGCAGGATGAGGGCGATCAAGTAGACCGCCGTGATGAACGGGTTGGAGAAGCCGGCGACCAGGCGGTCGTACGGCGTGCCGTCGGGGCCCTCAGGGTTCGCCACACCCATCGTGAGGTCGAGGATGTGGTAGACGATGAACAGGCCGACGATCACGCCGCCCCAGCGCATGGTGCGCGAGGCGTAGCTCTGCGCCACCGCCTTCTTGGTGACGTAACCGTTCGGCCGCGCCCGCTTGGCCTGGCGCCACAGCGAGATCGCCGCCCAGAAGTGCGCGATGACCGTGGCCAGCAGCACGATCCGGATGATCGTGAGCGTCGTCTGAGCGGGAACCGCGGGCTCACCGATCGTGCGGATCCACTCGGAGTAGCCGTTGAACGACTCCCGGCCCGCGAAGACCTTGAGGTTCCCGATCATGTGCGCGATCAGGTACAGCACCATGATGATGCCGCTGACCGCCATGATCGCCTTCTTCGCGACCGAGTTCGTCTTTGCGGCCTTGGGGGTCCTGCGCTGTCCCGGCTGCGTCACCGTCACCACAGCCACCGAAGGTATGCCTCCAGCAGGTCATCGACCAAGTTGACGCGTCGTGACACAGCTCTCGTAAGGTCGTCCTAACCTCGCCTTGGCGGTAACCTGCCGCCCTTCTGGGGTTGCGAGCCGGCCCCGCGGGGGACGAGCACGGCATGGCTGGACCCACGCGAGGATTCCTCGGCCGCCGCCGCGAGCGCGACCCCCGGCTGCCGCCGGGTCAGTACGACATGGGCCGCGACTGGCCGGTGCTGACCGCCGAGCCGACACCGCGGATCGCCCCCGAGACCTGGAGGATCACCGTCGACGGCCGGGTCGAGGAACCGACGACGTGGACCTGGGACGAGGCCCACCGGCTGCCGCGCTCGGAGTACCGCGGCGACATCCACTGCGTCACCACGTGGTCGAAGTTCGACACCTGGTTCGCCGGTGTCAGCGTCGACACCCTGCTCGAGGCGGCCCGCCCGACGGCCGGCGCGCAGTTCGTCGTCGCGACGTCGAAGACCGGGTACACGACCAACCTACCGCTCGCGGACGTGACCGGCGGTCGGGCGTGTGGGTCGTCTGGGAGTACGACGGCTGCCCGTCGAGCACGGCGGCCCCGCGCAGTTGCTCGTGCCGCACCTGTACTTCTGGAAGAGCGCCAAGTGGGTCACCCGGCTGACGCTGCTGCAGCGCGACCAGCCCGGGTTCTGGGAGCAGAACGGCTACCACGACCGCGGCGACCCCTGGCGCGAGCAGCGCTACTCGGGTGACTGACCCGGCCCGCCGGGCACCCAGCGGCGGGTGGCGCACCGCGACCGTCGTCGGGGTCCGGCGGCCGGTGCCGTGGGCGGTGGAGCTGCGGCTCGACGTGCAGGACCGGGTGGAGCACCTGGCCGGCCAGTACTACGTCGTCCGGCTGACCGCCGAGGACGGCTACACCGCCCAGCGGTCCTACTCGGTGGCCTCCCCGCCCGGTGACCCGCTGGTCGAGCTGTTCGTCGAGCGCCTCGACGACGGCGAGGTGTCCCCATTCCTCGCCGACGTCGTCAAGCCCGGCGACCGGATCGAGGTCCGCGGACCGATCGGCGGCTGGTTCGTGTGGGACGGCGGCCGGCCGGCCCTGCTGGTCGGCGGGCCGGGAGGCGCACGGCGGGCGCGCCGCCGGCCGACTGACCGCGGGGGACCTCGCGCCGCTGTGGCAACCGGGCCGGGTCGCCTACGTGTGCGGGTCGGCCGGCTTCGCCGAGGCGGCCAGCCAGCTCCTCGTCGGACTGGGGGTCCCGGCGGCCGACGTCCGGATCGAGCACTTCGGCTCCGGCGGGTGACTCCGGCCGCTCCCCGGCAACGGCGGGCCTCCCGGAGGATGGGGCCGTGCACACCCAGGTCAGCCCGGTCGGGGCCGTCGACGACGCGCTCCGGGCGCAGCTGCTCGCCTGCTGGACCGACGTGAGCAACGCCGGGGGAGCGGTCGGCTTCGTGCCCCCGGTGACGGCGGAGGACGTCACCCCGCTCCTCGACGCGGTGGTCGCCCGGGTGCACGAGGGCCGCGGGCTCATCGCCCTCCTGCGGGAGGACCGCGAGGTCGCCGGGTTCGCCGCGCTGTCGCTGTCCCTGTCCCCCCTGCGCCGGCACTGGGCCACCGTGCTGCGGGTGCAGGTGCACCCGAGCCGGCAGGGGCGCGGCCTCGGGCGGGCACTGATGACCGGCGTGCACCGCATCGCGCGCGAGCGCGGCCTGGAGTTCCTGCACCTCACGGTGCGCGGCGGCACCGGGCTGGAGGCATTCTACTCCGGGCTCGGCTACCGGGAGTTCGGACGGATGCCGGGGGCGATCCGGGTGGCGCCGGGCGAGGACCGCGACGAGCTGCACCTGACCTGCCGGCTGTAGTCACAGGCCATGTCCATGTGCCTGACTTCGCGCCCCGGTCCGCTCCTCGCTCGTTCCTCGCTGCGATGCCCCTCGAGGAACGGCTGTCCTCAGGCCAGCGGGTCGCGGCCGGCCACGGTGCCTTCCGCAGAGAGCAGTGCGAGGCGGGCGAAGAGCTCCTCGGCGTACCAGCCCTCCTGCGCGGTGCGGGTGACGACGGCCGCGTGCGGGGCGCGGTCGTAGGCGAAGGAGTTCAGCGCGGCCGCGGAGTCCCAGACGCTGAAGGTGCCCTGCAGCCCGAGCGGGGCCTCACCGATGCCCAGGGCCAGCCGCAGCCCCGGGCTCTCGTGCAGGTCGGCCGAGACCGGCGGGACGGCGCGCCAGAAGGTCGCCGCCTTGCGCGGGCTCAGCCGGGCGCGGGTGACCGCGGCGACCGGGCCGTCCCAGCGCTGCGGCCAGGGCTTGCCGAAGGGCTCCACCCGCGACCAGCGGCCGCGGGCGGCGAGCGGACGCATCCGCGCGCTCCACTGCTCGTCGGCGATGTGCTGCCACCGGCCGACGACGGCCCCGGTCTCGAACGCGGCGGCTGACCGCTCGTCGTCCCACACCGCCAGCAGCGCCCACCGGCGGGGGTCGGCGTCGCGCACGGTGAAGGTCCGCCCGCTGCCGGTGCCCAGCAGCTTGGCGAACCGCAGCCCGGGGGTGCGGCGCAGCCGACCCCGGTCGGTGGCCATCCGCAGCAGCGCGGCCGGCACCGCCCGGCCGGGTACGCCCCACACGTGCAGGGTCGCCAGCCGTCGCGTGGTCACGGGCCCGATCCTCCCCGTCCTGCCCCGGGGCTGCGCCGTCGGACCGGCCGGTTGATGTCGGGGGGTGGGGGTACCCGGCGCGCATGGCACAGGCACAGACGGGGAACCCGACGGAGCAGGAGTGGACCCGTCCGGGAGTGGGGTCGGACCCGGCGCGCGACCCGGAGGTCGCCGAGAAGCCCGTCGAGGACACCCTCACCCGGGCGATCGACGAGGGGCGGCGCCGCATCTCGCGGAAGACGTGGCCGCTGCTCGCCACGGGCGTGCTCGGGAGCATCGACGTCGGCACCGGTGTGCTGGCCCTGCTGTTCGTGGAGCACGAGACGCAGAGCGTGATCCTCGCCGGCCTGGCCTTCAGCATCGGGTTCATCGCACTGAGCCTGGCCCGCAGCGAGCTGTTCACCGAGGACTTCCTCGTCCCCGTCACCACGGTCCTCGCCCGGCAGGCGCGCTTCCGGATGCTCATGCGCCTGTGGATCGGCACGCTGGTCGCCAACCTGGCCGGCGGCTGGTTTTTCACCTACCTGATCATGGTGGGGTATCCGCAGTTCGCGGAGACGGCGATCAAGGCCGGCTCCCACTACGTGCAGCTGGGACTGGGCGTCAAGGCGTTCTCGCTCGCCGTCCTCGGTGGGGCCGTCATCACCCTGATGACCTGGATGCAGCACACCACCGAGTCGGTGGGCATCCGGCTGGTCCCGGCGGTCACCGGCGGGTTCCTCCTCGCCGGCGCCCAGTTGAACCACGCCGTCGTGAACTCGCTACTGATGTTCGCCGCGTTGCACACCGGCCACGCGCCGTTCGGGTACCTGCAGTGGGCCCAGACCGCGGGGCTGGCGGCGGTCGGCAACATCGTCGGCGGGGTCCTGCTCGTCACCCTGCTGCGGGTCTTCCAGTCGCCGCACACCGTGCAGCGCGAGCGGGAGAACCCCGCGGTGGGGGTGTCGATGGGCGACGACCGGCGGCACGGCTCGCGGAGCGACCGGCCGGCCGACGAGCCGGGGGTCTGAGTTCCCCGCCCGGTTCTACGGCGCCCCCTGCGCGGCGCGGCGGATCGCGGTCAGGTAGCGCTCGGTGGCCAGCCGCTGGACCACGCGGCTCACCGGTCCGCCGAGACGGGCCAGCGGCGAGGCCAGCCGGGCGAACACCCGCAGCGTGAAGACGACGTCCCCGCCGGGCGCGCGCCGGACCAGGAACGCCTCCTCGCCGCTCTCGGGATGGCCGGGCAGCGTGCCGTAGGCGAAGCCGCGCTCGTCGCCGGTCGTCTGCGCCCACACCACCCGGCAGGGGATGTCGTAGCCCGGCCGCGGCAGCCCGGCGGTGAGGACGACGACGGTGCCCGGCTCGCTCGCCGGCCCGGTGGCCCGCACCCGCAGCCCGACGCTGCGCTGCGCCTGCCAGTCGAACACCGCCGCCACCGCCCGCTCGAAGGCCGCCGTCCCCGAGCCGACGACGACCGAGCGCTCGACGGAGTCGTAGCCGGCCGGCAGGGTCGGCTGCCGCGTGGCGCCCACCTCGGCGTAGGTGAACGGGACGCCGGTGAGGTCGGCGGGGTCGGTCGCACGGAAGAGGCCCACGGGGGCAGTCTGCCCGCCGGTAGGGTCGCGGCCACTGTGCTGCCCGCCGTCACCGCCACCCGCTACGTCACCCCGCTGCGCGAGGGTGGCTCGCTGCCCGGGCTCATGGAGGCCGACGACCTGGGCACCTACGTGGTCAAGTGGCGGGCCGCCGGGCAGGGCGTGAAGGTGCTCGTCGCCGAGGTGGTCTGCGGCGAGCTGGCCCGAGCGCTGTCGCTGCCGGTGCCGGCGCTGGTGACCGTGGACGTGGCCCCCGAGCTGGCGGTGGGCGAGCCCGACGTCGAGGTGCAGGAGCTGCTGCAGCGCTCGGCCGGGGTTAACCTCGGGCTGGACTACCTGCCCGGGGCGCTGGACTTCGAGGCCGGCGTGGCCGAGGTGGACGCCGAGCTGGCCGGCCGGGTGCTGTGGTTCGACGCGCTCGTGGGCAACGTCGACCGGTCGTGGCGCAACCCCAACATGCTGTTCTGGCACGGCCGCCTGCAGCTGATCGACCACGGGGCCACGCTGACCTTCCACCACAACTGGCCCGGTGCCGCCGCGGCCGTGACCCGCCCGTACGACGCCGCCCAGCACGCGCTCATCGAGTGCTCGCCCGACGTCCGGGCCGCCGACGCCGCGCTCGGCGCCCGGATCACCCGGCCGCTGCTGGCCGACGTGCTGCGCCAGGTGCCCGACGGGTGGCTGGAGGGCCCGTCGCCGGACGATGCCCCCGACCAGGTGCGCGCCCGCTACGTCGACCAGCTGCTGGCCCGGCTGGCCGCTCGCGACGCATGGCTGCCGCCATTGGTGGCCACCGCGGCCTCGGGCGGGTCGAGGCGGAGTGCCCCGCGGGGGGAGAACCGGCCGTCGTGGCTGGGTCCGCCGCCGCCGGAGGGGGTGACCCAGCGGTGAGGGACGAACCGCTGCAGCAGAGCAGAGCGGTGAACCGGGACACCTTCGAGTACGCCGTCCTGCGGGTGGTGCCGCGGGTGGAGCGCGGGGAGTCGCTGAACGCCGGCGTCCTGGTCTACTGCCGGCAGCGCGACTACCTTGGCTCCCGCGTGCACCTGGACGCCGACCGGCTGCGCGCCCTGGACGCCACCGCCGACCCCGCGGCGATCCGCCGCGCGCTGCAGGCGGCCGCGGACGTCTGCGCTGCCGACCCGGCCTCCGGGGCCGCCGGGCGCGAAACGCTGGGCTCACGGTTCCGCTGGCTGACCGCGCCCCGCAGTACCGTCGTCCAGGCCGGGCCGGTGCACACCGGGCTGACCGACGACCCCGACGCCGAGGCCGACCGGCTGCTGCGGCTGCTCGTCCTCCCCGTCGGCGACGGGTGACCGCAGGCGGGGAACCCTCCGTGTCGATAACGTCACTCCTGTCGCACCGGAAAGACCCGTCACGGGAGGTTCACCTCGCCGCCACCCGATCGGGGTGGAGCGATGCCTAGCGTGCGGGGGCCCCCAGTCCCCGATCAGAGGAATCTGATGACGGACATCCGCGACCCCCGGCGTCGCCTGCTGCCGCTGCTCGACCTCAACACGCTCCGGCACGGCAGCCGCAGTCACACCACCTGCTTCTACAAGTGCGGCAACGCGTGTGACGCACCGGTCCCGAACCGCACCGACAACCCGACCTTCCAGTCCGTGGTCGAGCGCGCCGTCAGCCGGCGCAACGTGCTCAAGGCCGCCGGGGTCAGCGCGCTGGTGGTGGCCGCGGGGTCCGCGCTGCCCGCTGCCGCTCACGAGCGCACGCGCGCCGGCCGCCAGCAGGGCGCCGCCGACGGCGAGCTGACCTTCCAGTCGGTCGAGCAGAACCTGCGCGACGAGCTCGTCGTCTCCGCCGGCTACTCGTACTCCGTGGTGATGCGCTGGGGCGACCCCGTGGAGGAGGACGCCCCGGCGTTCGACATCGAGCGGCAGACCGCCGAGGCGCAGGCCAAGCAGTTCGGCTACAACTGCGACTTCATCGGCTGGCTGCCGCTGGACGACTGCAACGCGCTCCTGGTGGTCAACCACGAGTACACCGACGAGCAACTCATGTTCTCCGGCGTCGCCGACGAGGAGGGCGCCGGCGACATCACCGATGAGCAGAAGCGCATTGCGATGATGGCGCACGGCATCTCGGTGGTGCAGGTCCGGCGGGTGGGCAGGACCGGTCAGTGGCGGGCCACCAAGGAGCGCGGTCGCAACCGGCGGATCACCACGGACACGGAGTTCCGGATCACCGGGCCTGCCGCCGGCTCCGAGTACCTCAAGACCAACGCCGACCGCTCGGGCCGGACCGTGCTGGGGACGCTGAACAACTGCGCCGGCGGCATCACCCCGTGGGGCACGACGCTGCACGGCGAGGAGAACTTCAACCAGTACTTCGGCACCTCCGCGCCGATCACCGAGGACCCGAAGGAGCCCTGGCTGGCCCGCTACGGCGTCAGCGCCGAGGACGCCCCCACCCGCCGCTGGGAGACCGTCGACCCGCGGTTCGACTTGGCCGAGGAGCCCAACGAGGTCAACCGGTTCGGCTGGGTCGTCGAGGTCGACCCCTACGACCCCACCTCGACGCCGCGCAAGCACACCGCCATGGGCCGGTTCAAGCACGAGGGCGCCAACGTGCAGATCGCCCCGGACGGTCGCGTGGTGGCCTACTCCGGCGACGACGAGCGCTTCGACTACATCTACAAGTTCGTGTCGAAGAAGAAGTACCGCGAGGGCCACGACCGCAAGGCCCGTCAGCACAACATGACCCTGCTGGAGGAGGGCGACCTCTACGTCGCCCGCTTCACCGGCGACTCCCCGGCCACCGAGATCGACGGCAGCGGGAAGCTGCCCAGCGACGGCGAATTCGACGGCACGGGTCACTGGATCCCGCTGGTCAAGAACGGCAAATCCATGATCCGCGGCAAGGACGTCGCCTGGGTGCTCACCTTCACCCGGCTGGCCGCCGACCGGCTCGGCAAGGAGCTGGACGACAACGGGGACTTCCCCGACCCGGAGAACGTCGTCGTCCTCGACGAGACCAAGGTGCCGACCAAGATGGACCGGCCCGAGGACATCCAGACCAACCCGGTCAACGGCCGGGTGTACGCCGCGCTGACCAACAACTCGCGGCGGACCGGCAAGGACGGTCGACCCGGTGCCGACGAGGCCAACCCGCTGACCCGGTCGTACGCCTTCGACGAGGGCTCTCCCGCCGTGGCCGCCGAGGGCACGACTCCGGCGAAGGAGGCGGTCGCGGCCTCGTTCAAGGAGCAGGCGGGCAACCGCAACGGCCACGTCATCGAGTGGGAGGAGAAGGGGTCGGCCGCCGCGACCGAGTTCAACTGGCGGATCTTCATCGTCGCCGGCGACCCGGAGCGCCCGGAGACCTACTTCGCCGGCTACGACAAGTCCAAGGTCAGCGCCATCTCCTGCCCGGACAACCTGGAGTTCGACCCGGCGGGCAACCTGTGGATCTCCACGGACGGCACCGTGCTGTCGACGCGGAACAAGGAGGCCGACACCTTCGGCGGCGCCAACGACGGGCTCTTCGCCGTCCCGACCGCGGGCCCGGAACGCGGCCACCTCAAGGCCTTCCTGACCGTCCCGGTCGGCGCGGAGTGCAGCGGGCCGATGATCCCCGCGGACGGAAAGTCGGTGTTCGTCGCGGTGCAGCACCCCGGTGAGACCACCGGCTCGACCCGGGAGAGCCCGTCGAGCACCTGGCCCGACCGCCTGCAGGTGCGGCCGTTCCCGCGGCCGAGCGTCGCGGTGGCCTTCCGCCACGACGGGCAGCGGATCGGCAGCTGACCGCCGTTCCTACGACCGACGGCGCCGGACCCCCGCGGGGGCTCGGCGCCGTCGGCGTCAGGCCGGCAAGAGCGCGTCGAGGCGGCGGGCCAGCTCGAGGTCGAGCTCGGTGACCCCGCCCGCGGAGTGCGTGACCAGCGTCAGGTGCAGGGTGCGCCACCGCAGGTCGACGTCGGGATGGTGGTCCAGCTGCTCGGCGACGAACGCGATCCGCACGAGCGCGGCGACCGCGTCGGGGAAGCCGGGCAGCTCGACGCTGCGGCAGATGCCCTCGCCGTCGCCCGACCACAGCGGCAGCCCGGACAGGGCCGCGGCCAGCTCGGCGGGGGACAGGCGGGGCGGTCGCGGCACGGCGACCATCCTGCCCCCGTGGGGGCCGGCAGAGCCTTCCGGTCCCCACCGGAGGTGTGCGATCAGACGCCTTCAGGTTCTCCACCGGAGGTGTGATCAGACGTGCAGCCCGCACTCCGTCTTGCCGCGACCGGCCCAGCGGCCGGCGCGCGCGTCCTCGCCCGCGGCCACCGGGCGGGTGCACGGCGCGCAGCCGATCGAGGCGTAACCGATCTCCTGCAGCGGGTTGACCGGCACCTGGTGCTCGGCGACGTAGCTGTCGACGTCGTCCTGCGTCCAGGCGGCCAGCGGGTTCGCCTTCACCATGCCGCGCTTGGCGTCCCAGTCGACGACCTTCGTGCCGGCGCGGGTCGGGGACTCGTCGCGGCGCACGCCCGAGCCCCAGGCGGTGTACCCGGCCAGCGCCTTCGCCAACGGCTGCACCTTGCGCAGCGAGCAGCACAGGTCGGGATCGCGCCGGTGCAACTCGGGGCCGTACTCGGCGTCCTGCTCGGCGACCGTCTGGGCGGGGCGCACGTTGACCAGCGTGATCGGCATGACCCCGCTGACCCAGTCGCGGGTGCCGACGGTCTCGGCGAAGTGGTAGCCGGTGTCGAGGAAGACGACGTGCACGCCGGGGACCGCCCGCGACGCCAGGTGCGCGAGCAGCCCGTCGGCCATGGACGAGGTGACCGCGAAGTCGTCCCCGAAGGTCTCCCCGGCCCAGCGCAGGACGGCGAGCGCCTGCTCGACGGGGTCGGCGATGCCCTTGAAGCGGGCGTCGGCCGCTGCCGCCAGTTTTGGAGTGGCGAGTTCCGGCGTGGGCCGGACGGCGGTCGTCATGGCTGCTGCACTCCTGTTCCGGTGAGCCGGACGGTGAAGGTCCGGAGACAGGCGGCGCAGTGCCACTCGCTCCCGTCCCCGTGCGAGGTCAGCTCCTCGTCCCCGCAGTACGGGCAGAAGAACACCGGCAGCTGCCGCGATCTTCCGCCCGTACCTGCGGATTCTTCCGTCACAGCAGCCAGGACTCCTCGGCGCGCGCCACGTAGGCGGCGAACCGCTCGTCGGGCTCACGCCGCTCCAGGTAGCCGCGCAGCACCCGCTCGCAGTAGTCGGCGGTCTCGGCCTTGGTCACCTTGTGGCCGCGGAACTTGCGGCCGAACGCGGCCTCGACGCCGAGGTGACCGCCCAGGTGCACCTGGAAGCCCTCGACCATCTCGCCGGCGTCGTCGCGCACCATGGAGCCCTTGAAGCCGATGTCGGCGGTCTGGAACCGGGCGCAGCTGTTGGGGCAGCCGTTGACGTTGATCGAGACGGGCTCGTCGAAGTCCGGCAGCCGCTTCTCCAGCTCGCTGTAGAGGTCCTGCGCGGAGTGCTTGGTCTCCACGATCGCGAGCTTGCAGAACTCCAGCCCGGTGCAGGCCATCGTGCCCCGGCGGAAGGCGCTGGGCCGGACCAGCAGGTCGTGCTCGGCCAGCGCGGCCACCAGGTCCTCGACCCGCTCGTCGGGGACGTCGAGGATCACCAGCTTCTGCTGGGCGGTGGTGCGGACCCGTCCGGCGCCGTACTGGTCGGCCAGCTCGGCCACCCGGGCCAGCAGGCTGCCGCTGATGCGGCCGGTGCGCAGCGCGAAACCGAGCGCGTTGGCGCCGTCCTTCTGCCGCAGAACGCCGACGTGGTCGCGCTGGTCGTGCTTCGGCGGGGCCGCGGCCGGGCCGTCGGGCAGCGCGCGGTGCAGATACTCGTCCTGCAGCACCTGGCGGAAGCGCTCCGGGCCCCAGTCGGCCATGAGGAACTTCATCCGCGCGTGGTTGCGCTGCCGGCGGTAGCCGTAGTCGCGGAAGATCGAGGTGACCGCGGCCCACACCTCGGAGACCTCCGCAGGCGCGACGAGGACGCCGATCCGCTGGGCCAGTTTCGGGTTGGTGGACAGGCCGCCGCCGACCCACAGGTCGTAGCCGACCCCGCCGTCGTCGGTGTGCACGCCCACGAACGAGACGTCGTTGATCTCGTGCCCGGTGCAGTGGTCCACGCAGCCGGACATCGAGGTCTTCCACTTGCGCGGCAGGTTGCTGAACTCCGGGTTGCCGAGGTACTTCTCGACGGTCTCGGCGAGCACGCCGGTGGCGTCGACGACCTCGTCCTCGAGGATCCCGGCCAGCGGGCAGTTGAGCATCGTGCGCGGGGTGTCACCGCACGCCTCGGTGGTGGACAGGCCGACCGACTCCAGGCGGCGCCAGATCTCGGGCACGTCCTCGATGCGGATCCAGTGCAGCTGGACGTTCTGCCGGTCGGTCACGTCGGCGACGTCCCGGCCGAACTCGGTGCTGATCCCGGCGATGACCCGCAGCTGCTCGCTGGTCAGCTGCCCGCCGTCGATGCGCACGCGCAGCATGAAGTACGAGTCCTCGAGCTCCTCGGGCTCCAGGACGGCGGTCTTGCCACCGGGGATGCCCTGGGCGCGCTGGGTGTAGAGCCCCATCCAGCGCATCCGGCCGCGCAGGTCGGAGGGGTCGATGCCGTCGAAGCCAGTGTGCTGGTAGATGTCGAGGATCCGCTGACGCACCGTGAGGCCGTCGGCGTCCTTCTTCATCCGCTCGTTCGGGTTGAGGGGCTCGCGGTAGCCCAGCGCCCACTGGCCCTGGCCACGTTGGGGCCGGTTGCTCGTGCGGGGAGGCGTGGTCACAGCGGGTCTTCCTCACTGCGCCGTCGGGCCCGGACGCCGGTCGCCGGGTCAGAGAGGGCGCTGCCAGATCGCGGGGTGCAGCGGCTGCTGCGGGGACCGGGGTGTGTCAGCGCGCGGGGCGACAGACCGCGCTGCTGACCAGCACCAGGTCGATGTGACGACGCGCGACGAGGTGCAGGTCGCGAGCGGTCACACCGTCGATGGTCCCACACCCGCGGAGCCTGCCGCCGGGTGAGTCACCCCACCGGTGCCCACCGGTCGCCCCGCGCGCCGGCCCCTCGCTCAGCGTCCCGAGCGTCGGATGGCCCCCTCCAGGGCGTCCCGAGCGTGCGAGGGGACCCAGGAAGAGGTCCTTCCTCAGCCGACGGTGTCCACTGGTCGGCTTCCGCGCCTCGGTCCGCTCCTCGCTCGTTCCTCGCTGCGATGCTCCCGAGGCTGTCAGCCGACGGTGGCCTCCTCCTGCTCCACCGCGGCGCGGATGCGGGCGACCGACTCGGCCAGCGGTGTGACCGAGGTGTCGATGACCACCTCGGCGCGCGACGGCGGCTCGTAGGGGTCGTCGATGCCGGTGAAGCCGGTGATCTCCCCGGCGCGGGCCCGGGCGTACAGGCCCTTGACGTCGCGGCCCTCGCAGACCTCCAGCGGCGTGGACAGGTGCACGAGCACGAACCGCCCGTGCCGCTCGACCAGCGCGCGGACCTCCTCGCGGGCGGCCTCGTAGGGCGCGATCGCCGCGACGACCACCGTGCCGCCGTGCTTGACCACCTCGCCGGCGACGAAGCCGATGCGGCGGATGTTGAGGTCGCGGTCCTCCCGGGAGAAGGAGAGCTCGCTGGACAGGTGGGTGCGGACGACGTCGCCGTCCAGGACGGTCACCGGCCGGCCCGCGGCCTCCAGGTCGGCGACCAGCGCGTCGGCGATCGTCGACTTGCCCGCCCCGGAGAGGCCGGTGAGGAACACGGTGACGCCCGAATGCGGTACGGCTGGCATGCCGCCAGTCTCGCCCAGCCCGCCGCGGCGGCGCCTACCGCCCCGGGTCCGCGGCCTCGGCGCTGAAGGAGCGCCAGGCCTCCTCCAGCGCCGTCAGCTCGGCGACCGGAGCCGGCAGCTCCCCGGCGACGACGTCGGCGAGGGTCACCTGCTCGAGCACCCGGCGGTAGGCCTCGCGGGCCGCCACCCACACCTCGGCCAGCGGGACGGCAGCGCCCGGGTACTCGACGTCCTCGGGGCGCTGGCCGTGCACCTCGGCGAGGAAGCCCTGCTCCACCCGCATGACCCGGGCTATCGAGACCTCCGACGGCGGCAGGGCCAGCCGGTAGCCGCCCTCCCGGCCGCGCTGGCTGGTGACCAGGCGGGCGTGCTGCAGGTCGCCCAGGATCGACTGCAGGAACCGGGACGGGATGCCCTGCGCCGCGGCGATGCGGTCGCAGGTCAGGGCTCCGGGTGCCGCCGCGGCCAGCTCCACGGCGGCCCGGACGGCGTAGTCGACCCGGGCGGTGATGCGCACGACGGCCAGCATGCCCTGTCTGCCAGGGTGGCAGGGTGTCCCGGCTGCGTTTCACCACCCTGGTGGAGGCGCCGCTGACCGTGGCCTTCGACGTGGCCCGCGCCCTCGGCCGCCCCTGGCCGGTGCCGCTGCAGGAGGTCGTGTCGGTCCGGCCGGTCCGCGACGTGTACGCCGTGGAGCCCGGCCATGGCTGGCGGTGGCTGACCCACTCCCGCCGCTTCACCGCCACCGGCGCCGGCACCCTCGTCGAGGAGCAGGTGGACTGGGCGACCGCGCTGCCGGGCCCGCTGGGCCGGGCCGTGGACCCGCTGCTGCGCCGGCGCGTGCTGCGGGCGATGGCGGTCCACCTCGACGCCTACGCGGCCGCGGCTGCCCGGCGTGCCCTCGACGTCGTGCAGGTGGTCGGTGCCGCGCTGGTGGACGGCGACCGGGTGCTCGTCGCCCAGCGGTCCGGCGGGCCCTACGACGGCTGCTGGGAGTTCCCCGGCGGCAAGGTCGAGCCGGGGGAGGAGGAGCTCGCCGCGCTGGTCCGGGAGATCGGCGAGGAGCTCGGCGTGACCATCGTTCCGCAGGCGTTCCTCGGCGAGGTGGTTCTCGACGGCGTCGTTGCCGGCGGGCCGCCCGGGGCCTCCACGCTGCGCGTCTGGTGGGCCCGCGTCGAGCCGGGGAGCGAAGTCGCCGCGCACGAGCACAGCGAGCTGCGCTGGGTGGCCGCCGGCGAGTTGGAGTCGCTGGACTGGATCCCCGCGGACCGGCCCCTGCTGCCCGCCGTCCGCGCGCTGCTGGCCCGCCTCTGACGCCCGGCGCACACGGCGACGGACGCCGTCCCCACAGGGACGGCGTCCGTCGTGCAGGGCCCCCTCCAGGGCACCGCCCCGAGCTTGCGAGGGGTGGGGAGGAGGGGGTCCTTTACTTGAAGACGTCCTTGACCTTCTCGCCGGCCTGCTTGAGGTTGCCCGAGGCCTGGTCGGCCTGGCCCTCGGCCTGCAGGTCGCGGTCGCCGGTCGCCTCGCCGACGTTCTCCTTGCCCCTGCCGGACAGCTCCTCGGTCTTGTTCTTCATCTTGTCGATGCCGCTCATGCCGAACTCCTCTCGTCGGTGAGGACTCCCGTACCCGGTACGGCGGGTGTCATGCCCGGTCCTCGACCCGACGCACGATCGGTGGACGCCTGCGGTCAGCTGCGGGCGGTCGCCTCCGGATCGGAACCGAGCAACTGCAAGGTCCAGAAGAGGACGACCGCGGTCAGCGCGGTGCCCGCCGCGAATCCACCGGCTCCGCTGCCGTCGACGTAGGCCCAGAGCAGGCCCAGCAGCGGCGCCGCGGCCGTGACGACCACGTCGACGCGCAGTTGGCGCGCCATGCCGATCGAGGGCATCGCCGGCTCCGCGCGCGGCGCTCGCTGCTCGCCCCGGGGCGCGCGGTCGCGCACCCGTCCCGACGGCCAGATCTCGGCGCCGCTGACGACGGGCAGCACCAGCCGGTCGGTTGCTGGGTCGCCGCGCAGCTCGATCCGATCGTCGGGGAGCAGTCCGGCCAGCTCGGGTGCCCAGAAGACGGGCACCCAGCGCAGGCCTTCTGCTGTCTGGAGTTCCAGCCAGCTGCGCACCAGCAGGCCCCTCCGAACGACGAGCCGGGTGGCCGTTGCGGTGACCGCGGCGCGGCGCTGCAGCCGCCGACGGGTGAGCACCACCACACCGGTCAGCCCGGTGGCGAGCACGAGCGCGCCCGCGACGACCGTCATGCCGGCCGCGAGGTCCTGCACCGTGCGGGATGCCGCGTCGCCGTCGGCGTGGACGGTGGGGAATCCGTTCGCGGCCGCCGCAGGGTCGTAGCGCACGGCCACGTCCGCTCCAGGGGCCACGGCGACCGGTTCGGCCAGGACGAGACGGCCGGACCGGCTCCGGCCGGCGTTGTCGGTGAAGGCGACCAGCACGCCCCGGCCGTCCGGTGGCTGCCCGGCCTCGACCACATGGGCGAGGGCGGTCCCCTTGGCTTCCGCCAGCGGAGCCCTCGCCTCGGCCAGCCTCAGGCCCAGCACGACCAGGACGGCCATCCCGACGGCGACCAGCGGAGCGAGGCCCAGGCACAGCTGAGCGCGGGCGCGGCGGTGCGGCCGGGGGCGGAGCGGGGACGCCATCGGCACCATGGTGGCAGTGCGGATGCCCGGGTCGCCGTGGCAGGACGTGAGCCGAGGGTAACAAAAGGATGACGGGCATGGACGGCCTTACCGGGCATGCCTAGGGTCCCGTCTCGTACCGGTCGGCCGACTCGTCCGTCCGGACGCATCGGGCTCGTACCAATCAACCGGTCGGGGACAACGCGAGCCGGGCGCCGGTCGCCCCTTCTCGTCGATCACGTCGTCAACCGTGCAATGAAGGGGAGGCGCTACAGGTGGCATCGAGCAAGCGCGGGACGGTGATGCTCGCGTCCGGCCTGGCCGGAGCGTTGACGCTGGCCGCGTGCGGTGGCGGTGGCGGAGACGGCAACGAGGGTGGCGGGGGAGATGCGGCCGCCCAGGGTGGCCGGGTCGTCTTCGGGGAAGCCACCGACTTCCCGGACAACCTCTACCCCAACATCGCCGCAGGCAACGCCACCTCGGTGGCGAACATCCTCATCGGCATCCTGCCCTCGCCCTACCAGATCCAGCCGGACTTCAGCGTGACGTATGACCGGAACCTGCTGGCCGAGGAGCCGACCCTCGAGGAGAACGGCGGCAAGCAGGTCAACACGTACACCATCAGCCCGGACGCCGTCTGGAGCGACGGCACCCCGATCACCGGCGACCACTTCGAGTTCACCTGGCGGGCCAACCGCAGCGGTGACCCCGCCGAGGGCGGTTGTGCCGCGGTCCTGTCCACCACCGGCTACGACCAGATCGAGTCGATCGAGTCCGAGGGTGAGGACAAGAAGACCGTCACCGTCACCTACGCGACGCCCTACGCGGACTGGCAGAGCCTGTTCGAGAACCTGCTGCCGGCGCACCTCATGGACAACAGCGACCCGGCCGCGGTCTGCGAGACCATCACCGCCGGCTGGTCGATGGGCGAAGGCCTGCCCGGTGACGTCTCCGGCGGCCCGTGGCAGCTGAAGAAGGAGAACATTGACGTCGGCGGGCAGATCGTCGTCCTCACCCCCAACCCGGAGTGGTGGGGCGAGGGCCCGAACCTCGACCAGCTGATCATCCAGAACATCGGCAACGACCCGACCACCGCCGTCCAGGGCCTGGAGAGCGGCGAGATCGGCGTCATCTACCCGCAGCCACAGCTGGACCTGGTCGACCAGGTGCAGGGGCTGGAGCCGAACGTCACCAGCGAGATCAACTTCGGGCTCTCCTTCGAGCACCTGGACTTCAACACCCAGGACCCGCACCTGGCCGACCCGAACGTCCGCAAGGCCTTCGCCATGGCGCTGGACCGGGAGGAGGTCGTCGACCAGACCGTGGCCCAGTTCTCCGACGAGGCCCAGGTGCTCAACAACCGGATCTGGCTGAGCAACCAGCCCGAGTACCAGGACACCGCGCCCGAGGAGGTCAAGGCCCAGAACACCGACCAGGCCAAGCAGCTGCTGGAGCAGTCCGGCTACACGCTCGGCCCGGACGGGGTCTACACCCACCCGCAGCGCGGCCGGCTGGCGATCCGGATCGACACGACCGCCAACAACCCGCTGCGCCAGACCACGATCGAGGTGATGATCCCGCAGCTGAAGGAGGCGGGCATCGAGGCGACGTTTAACGCCAACCCGGACATCTTCGCCGGGGCGGAGAAGCCGACCTCGCTGGAGGCCGGCGGCTTCCAGGCGGCGCTGTTCGCCTGGGTCGGCAACCCGTTCGTCTCCTCGGCGCAGTCGATCTACCAGACGCCGCAGGGCGGGAACGTCCAGCAGAACTACTCCCGCATCGGACGTCCGGACATCGACGCGCTGTTCGCCGAGCTGGCGACCGAGCCGGACCGCAAGCGGCAGGCGGAGCTGGGCAACGAGATCGACGCGCTGCTCTGGGACCAGATGGCCACCATCCCGCTGTACCAGAAGCCGACCTTCATCGCGCACCAGAGCTCCATCGAGGGTGTGCAGGTCAACCCCACCGAGGCCGGTCCGCTCTGGAACTCGGAGACCTGGTCGGTGCAGTGACCTGAGGCCGGGGCCCTGCTCGCCAGGGCCCCGACCGACGGCCGACCCCGGCCTCCCGCCCGCGGCCCCGGTGCTCCGCCCGGGGGCCGCAGCGCTACCGTCCCTCGTCGGTCACGCACTCCGTGTCCGACGAGGGCCGCGAGCTCGGTTGCCGCGCTTCACCAGGCGGGCAGCCGGTCGTGGCCGAGCGACCCGTTCGAGCGGCACGTCCTCCCACCGGAGACCCACCGCTCCCGGCCTAAGGTGCGTCATGCTGTCCTTCACGATCAGGCGGCTCATCGGCTCCGTCTTCGTGCTGCTGGCCAGTTCCTTCCTCGTCTTCGTGCTCTGCGCCGCGTCGTTCGACCCGCTCGCGCGCTACTACACGCTGCAGCCACGGCCGCCCCAAGCCTTCTTCGACAACCTGCGGGAGGAGCTGGGGCTCAACGACAACTTCTTCGTCCGGTACTGGAACTGGCTGTCCGGTGCGGTGACCGGCGACTTCGGCGAGACGGTGAACGGCACCCCGGTCACCGACCAGCTCCTCGGCCGCCTGGCGGTGACCGGCCGGATGATCGTACTGGCCATGCTGCTGGCCGTCGTCCTCGCCGTCGTGGTCGGCGTGATCGGGGCCGTGCGGCAGTACAAGGCGTCGGACTACGTGCTCACGTTCGTCGTCTACCTGCTCATCGCCCTGCCGACGTTCTGGTTCGCTGCCCTGCTGAAGGAGTTCGTGGCCGGCGGCATCAACGACCTGTTCGGCCGGCAGGTGCTCTTCACGATCGGCGAGCAGACCCCCGGCCTGCAGCTGTACGGCACGCCCGGTGAGATCTGGCTGGACCGGCTCGGCCACCTGGTCCTGCCCACGGTGAGCCTGGCGCTGCTCGCCTTCGCCGCGTGGAGCCGGTTCCAGCGTGCGGCGATGCTCGACGTCCTTGGGTCGGACTACATGCGCCTGGCGCGCGCCAAGGGGCTGACCTATCGCCGCACGGTGCTCAAGCACGGCCTGCGCAACGCCCTCATCCCGCTGACCACCGTCGTCGCCCTCTACATCGGAACCCTCTTCGGCGGGGCGATCATCACCGAGCAGGTCTTCGTCTGGCACGGCATGGGTGAGTACCTGATCCGGGACGGCATCGGCAACAACGACATCAACGTCGTCCTGGGCTGGCTGCTGGTCAGCGCCTTCTTCGTCGTCGTCCTCAACCTGATCGCCGACATCCTCTACGCGGTCCTCGACCCGCGGATCCGGCTGGGCTGACGGCTCCCCGCTCTGGAGAGGAAGAGATCGACATGGCGGCGGCCAACACGCAGAGCAGGGACGCCACCCCGGTGGTGCCCGCAACCCCTGGCGCCCCGGCCGACGGGCGGGTCGACCCGGAGTTCACCATCAGGGCGCGCAGCCAGCGCCAGCAGATCGTCCGTCGTTTCCTGCGCAACAAGGTCGGGATGGCCGGGCTGGTCATCTTCGTGCTCATGGTGGCCTTCGGCTTCCTCGGGCCACTCTTCCACGGTCGCGGCTACGACGAGCTCGACGCAGGATCGCAGTCCGTGCCGCCGGGAACGGCGGGGTACCTCCTGGGCAGCGACGAGGTGGGCCGTGACCTGCTGGCCGGGCTCATGCAGGGTGTGCAGCGCTCGCTGTTCATCGTGCTGCTCTTCGTCCTGATCGCCCTGCCCCTGGGTCTGCTGGTCGGCTCGCTGGCCGGCTACTTCGGACAGTGGGTGGACAGCACGCTGATGCGGGTCGTCGACCTCATCCTCACCATTCCGCTGCTGGTCGTCCTCATCGTGGTCGCCAGCAACTTCCCGCAGGCGCGGACGCCCCTGGGCGTGGGCATCATCCTCGGACTGTTCGGCTGGCTCGACCTCTCCAGGATCGTGCGCAGTCAGTTCCTCTCGTTGCGGGAGAAGGAGTACGTCGAGGCCGCGCACGCCCTCGGCGCATCGAACCGGCGGATCATCTTCAAGCACCTGATCCCGAACGCCCTGGGCTCGATCATCGTGTGGACCACGCTGGCCGCCGCCACGGCGATCATCCTCGAGGCCGCGCTGACGTATCTGGGCTTCGGCGTCAACGGCGCGAACCAGACCTCGCTGGGCCGGCTGGTGTCCGACGGCGTGCAGGCCGCGACGACCCGCCCCTGGCTCTTCTACTACCCCGGCGTCACGTTGCTCGTCATCGTCCTCTCGATCAACTTGATCGGGGACGGGGTCCGGGACGCCTTCGACCCGAGCCACCGCCGCGTGCGAGCCTGACGAGGAGAGCCATGTCCACCACCGGGGCCCCCGGGCCCGGCGCGTCCGCGACCGGGTCCGGCGCGGTCGAGGTCCTGTCCTCGGGAAAGGACCTCGCCCACCGCCTGCCGGGATTCGACCCGTCGGCGCCGCTCCTGACCGTGACGGATCTGAACGTCCGCTTCCCGACCGAGGACGGCCTGGTCCACGCCGTCCGTGGCGTCGACTACACGCTCGGATCCGGGGAGGTCCTCGGCATCGTCGGGGAGTCCGGGTCCGGCAAGTCGGTGACCAGCCTGGCGATCATGGGGCTGCTGCCGGAGTCGGCGCGGGTCACCGGCTCGGTCCAGTACCGCGGGCACGAGCTCCTCGACCAGCGCGATCAGGCCATGTCGCGGATCCGCGGCAAGGGCATCTCGATGATCTTCCAGGATCCGATGACCTCGCTGGACCCGGTCTACCAGGTCGGGGACCAGATCGAGGAGACGCTGCGGATCCACGACAAGCACCTGTCGTCACGTGCAGCGGGGGCCCGAGCCGTGGAGCTGCTCGAACTGGTCGGCATCCCGCAGGCCGACCAGCGGGTGCGTGCCTATCCGCACGAGTTCTCCGGCGGGATGCGCCAGCGCGTCGTCATCGCGATCGCCATGGCCAACCAGCCCGACGTCATCATCGCCGACGAGCCGACGACGGCGCTCGACGTCACCGTGCAGGCGCAGATCCTCGAGGTCCTCCAGACGGCGCTGCAGGAGACCGGCGCGGCGATGGTGCTCATCACCCACGATCTCGGCGTGGTCGCCGGCATGGCCGACCGGGTCCTGGTCATGTACGCCGGCCGGCCGGTCGAGATCGGCGGCGTCGAGGACATCTACTACGAGCCGCGGATGCCCTACACGCTCGGGCTGCTGGGCTCGCTGCCGCGGCTGGACCGCTCCACCCGCGAACGGCTGACGCCGATCGTCGGGTCCCCGCCGTCGCTGGTGAACATGCCACCCGGCTGCCCGTTCGCCCCTCGCTGCCCGCTGCACATCCCGGAGTGCGACGCCGCCGAGCCGCCGCTGCTGGACGTCGGCGCCGGCCACGTCGCGGCCTGCATCCGCACCGAGAAGGTGGCGCGCGCCCACGGGCAGGCCGCCGAGGTGTTCGACGAGACCAGCGCGGACGCGGTGCTGCCCGAGTCGGCACTGCCGGCCGGCATCGCCACGGCACCCGAGGGCCGCCGGGACGCCGCTGTCCCGGGGACCCCGCCCGCCGGCCAGACCGAGCCCAACGCCACCACCCCCGGTGAGACCGGGACCGTGACCACCCCGCGAGGAGACCGACCATGAGCGCCCCGACGGCCGACCGCGCCGGCGCAGCGCAGCGCGGTGCCGAGCCGATCCTCACCGTGCGGGGGTTGACCAAGCACTTCCCGATCAAAGGCGGCGGACTCCTCAAGCGCACGGTGGGTGCGGTCCGCGCCGTCGACGGGGTGGACCTCGACCTGTTCCCCGGCGAGGTGCTGGGCCTGGTGGGGGAGTCCGGGTGCGGCAAGTCCACCACCGGGCGGGCCATCCTCAACCTGCAGCCGGCCACCGAGGGCTCCGTGCGATTCCAGGGCCGGGAGATCGTCGGGCTCGGCCGCAAGCAGATGCGTCCGCTGCGCCGGGACATCCAAATCGTGTTCCAGGACCCGTACGCATCCCTGAACCCGCGACTCCCGGTCTTCGACATCGTGGCCGAACCCTTGATCGTCCATGGGCTGACCCGCGACGAGGAGGAGTTGCGCGCCCGCGTCCGGGAGCTCGTCGGACTCGTGGGATTGAACCCCGAGCACACGAATCGCTATCCGGCGGAGTTCTCCGGTGGGCAACGCCAGCGCATCGGCATCGCCCGGGCGCTGGCCCTCGAACCGAAGGTCCTGGTGCTCGACGAGCCAGTGTCGGCGCTGGACGTCTCCATCCAGGCCGGGGTCATCAACCTGCTCGAGGACCTCAAGGACCGCCTGGGACTGTCGTACCTGTTCATCGCCCACGACCTGTCCGTCGTCCGGCACATCTCCGACCGAGTTGCAGTGATGTACCTCGGGCGGATCGTGGAGGTCGCTGGACGCGACGAGCTCTTCGAGCGGCCCGCGCATCCCTACACCCAGGCGCTGCTGTCAGCCATCCCGCTCCCGGATCCGCGACGTGAGCGCGCCCGCCAGCGGATCATCATCTCCGGGGACGTCCCGAGCCCGGCGAATCCCCCGTCCGGTTGCCGGTTCCGGACCCGTTGCCAGAAGTTCGCTCACCAGCTGGACGACAACCAGCGTCAACGGTGCATCGACGTGGAACCCGAGCTGGAGGACAGAGGCGTCGGCCACCTCAACGCCTGCCACTACGCGGAGGCCACCAAGGTCTTGTGACACTGCGGTCCTACCGGACCGCACCGCGGCCAGCTGCCAGCCCCTTCTCCGTAGTCGATCATGGTGTTGTCGTCGGCTGCCCCGGCGTGTCCTGCCGTGTCGCCTGCCACAAGCCCATGATCGACTCGGTAGTGGGGTCGCGTGACGGTGTGGCGACCCCTCGATCCCGGGCGTTGCAGGATGGACGGCGTGACTGCCTCCCGCCGGCTGCTGCTGGTGCACGCCCACCCCGACGACGAGACGATCAACAATGGCGCCACCATGGCGGGCTACGTCGCCGAGGGCGCCCAGGTCACCCTGCTCACCTGCACGCTCGGGGAGGAGGGGGAGGTGCTGGTCCCCGAGCTGCAGCTGCTCGCCCCCGAGCACGCCGACCAGCTCGGCGGCTACCGGATCGCCGAGCTGCGGGCCGCGATGGAGGCGCTGGACGTGACCGACTGGCGCTTCCTCGGCGGCCCCGGCCGCTACCGCGACTCCGGGATGATGGGGACCCCGGCCAACGATAAGCCGCGTGCTTTCTGGAACGCCGACCTCGACGAGGCGGTGGCGCACGCGGTCGCCGTCGTCCGGGAGGTGCGGCCGCAGGTGCTGGTCACCTACGACGAGGACGGCGGCTACGACCACCCCGACCACATCCAGGCCCACCGCGTTGCCATGCGCGCCGTGGACGCCGCCGCCGACCCCGCCTACCGGCCCGACCTCGGCGGGGCCTGGACAGTCGCCAAGGTCTACTGGTGCTGCGTGCCGCGCTCGGTGATGCGGCAGGGCATCGAGGCGCTGGAGGCGCTGGGGGAGGCCTCGCCGTTCGCGTCGCTGGGCGATCTCGACGACGTGTCCTTCCTCGTGCCGGACGAGCTGGTGGACGCCGCCGTCGACGGGCGGGCGCACGCCGGGCGCAAGGACGCCGCCATGCGCGCGCACGCCACCCAGATCACCGTCGACGGCCCCTTCTTCGCCTTGTCGAACAACCTGGGCCAGGAGGTCCTCGGCACCGAGTACTACCGGCTGGTGCGGGGGGAGCGCGGCACCGCCGACGGCTGGGAGGACGACCTGTTCGCCGGCCTGGACGCGTGACCCAGCGGCTGGCGGGCGGCCTGCTCGTCGTCGTCCTCGCCCTGTGGCTCGTGCTGGTCGAGGTCTTCTGGCTGCCGCTGCGGGTGTTCGGCGTCCCCGTGCCCGTGTCGGTGGTGGCCGCCGTCGCCGGCAACCTGCTGCTGGTCGCCCTGGCCGCGCGGCTGACCGGCTCGCGCCTGGCCGCGGTGCTGCCCGCGCTGGTGTGGCTGGTCGTCGCGGTGGGGGCGAGCCTGCGCCGGCCGGAGGGGGACCTACTGCTCGTCGGCGGCGGCGTCCTCGGGATGCTGTCCCTGGCCTTCCTGCTCGCCGGCGTGGTGGCCGCGGCCTTCGCCGTCGGCCGGGTGCTAGCGGCGCCGCCGCGGGGCGCCGACCGGCCGACAGCTCCGAGCCCGTCCTGACCTGGGCCGGTCAGGGCCCCGCCGTGGCCGGCTCCGCGACCGCCCGGCTGCGCAGCCAGGGCAGCAGGTCGGCGGCCGGCATGGGGCGGGCGATGTGGAAGCCCTGGGCGACGTCGCAGTTCCACGCACGCAGCGTGGCGAGCGCGGCGGCGTCCTCCACGCCCTCGACCACCATCGTCATCCCGAGGTCCCGGCTCAGCTGCAGCGTGCTGCGGACGATCGCGGCCGCCTTCGCGTCCGTGGTCAGCGAGGATACGAAGCTGCGGTCCAGCTTCAGCTCGTCGACCGGCAGCGCGCGCAGGTAGGCCAGCGAGGAGTAGCCGGTGCCGTAGTCGTCGACCGACAGCCGGACGCCGAGCCGGCGCAGCCCGGCCATCACCTGCTGGGTGCGCGCCGCGTCGGCCATGAGGACGTCGTCGGTGATCTCCAGGACGAGCGCGTCCGGGGGGACGTCGTAGGTCTCCCACAGCAGCTGGACCTGTTCCGGCAGGGCGGCGTCCTGCAGGTTCGAGACCGACAGGTTGACCGCCATCGACAGGTCGTGCCCCGCGGCGCGCCAGTCCCGCAGGTCGGCGACCGCCCGCTCCAGCACCAGTAGCGCCAGCCGCCGCATGAGACCGGCCTGCTCGGCGAGCGGCAGGAACGCGTTGGGGGAGCAGCCCCCGCTCGGGGTGCCGCCAGCGGACGAGGGCCTCCACGCCGGTGACCCGCCCGGTGCGCAGGTCCAGCTTCGGCTGGTAGTGGTTGTCCAGCTGGTCGGTGCCCAGGGCCGCGCGCAGCTGCTCGAGGGTCTCCAGCCGGACGCGGGAACCGGTGTCGGCGTCCGGCGCCCACACCTCGAATCCGTGCCGGCCCCGCTTGGCGCCGTACATGGCGGTGTCGGCCCGGGACAGCAGCAGGGACCGGTCCCGGCCGTGGTCCGGGCACAGCGAGACGCCGATGCTCGCGTCGACGGTCAGTGACATCCCGTCGAGGACGAAGGGCTCGCGCAGCACGTGCCCGAGCCGGTCGGCCACCTCCCGGGCGCCGGCCTCGTCGGCGTCCGG
>JALYNA010000253.1 GCA_030773455.1 Actinomycetota bacterium | reverse complement strand
CTCCTGACGCAAACCCCAGATACAAAGCGATCTTGCTTGTCTCGCGGCCCGTCGTCATGCCAGTGCCGCCACAGCCTGCCGACGTGGTCACTCAGGACATCGCCCAACACCCGGGTCGTCGCGGCCCACAGGATCCAGGGACCGACTGCGGCGGACCAGGTCATCCCCGAGCGGATACCGTTTTCCAGCCGTGAATGTCACCCCGGTGACCATTGATGTTCCCGCCGTGGCCACCCGGGCATTGTGTTTTTCGGAAGTGCGAGCACCGCCACACCAGGGTGTGAACCGGGGCTGGAGGCCGGCGTGGGCTTCGATCGGTCTGCCGCGCGGCCCATCGCAGGGGTGGCGATGCTGTCGGCGCGGGGTCCGGGATGCCGTCGCGCTCTGTCCTCCGGTTCCCCTCGTCGAGGACCACGGCAGTGCCACGGCTACCGGACCGGTCACGAGGACGGCGCGCTGCGTCGACGGAACAGGGAGCAGGCTCCATGACCGCCCAGACGCCTGGCGGGCGTGCACCCGACATCAGCTCCTACGGCTTTCTGTCCGACTGCGCGTCCGCCGCGTTGATCAGCACCGGCGGGTCGGTCGACTGGTGGTGCTTGCCCCGCTTCGACTCCCCCTCGGTGTTCGGCCGGCTGCTCGACCCCGACGCCGGATACTGGCAGCTGGTGCCGGACGGTGAACACTCCGCGGACCGTGACTACGTCGAGGACTCCCTGGTGCTGCGGACGGTCTTCCGGACCGGGTCCGGCGCTGTCGCCGTGACCGACGCCCTCTGCCTAGAGCCGGGAGCCCGGGGGCACGACATCGGCCTGCGCTCACCGCACGTGCTGGTCCGCGTGGTCGAGGGTCTCGAGGGCACGGTTGAACTGCGGACGACAGTCGCTCCCCGCTTGGAGTACGGGCTGACCGTCCCGCGCTGGCGCCGAGAGCGCGGAGCCTGGTCGGTCCACGTGGGTCCGGTCGGCCTGCGTCTTACGGGTGATGTGGAGCTGAGCGCGGAGGCGGGCGACCTCGCCGGCGCGTTCACCGTCCGGGCGGGGGAGCGGGCCGGCTTCTGCCTGGCTTACGCGAACCCGTACGAGCACGGTGAGGGCCCGGTCATCGAGCCGGAGGACGGGCTGCGGAACACGGTGGAGGGCTGGCAGTCCTGGGCCGCGGAGCACCGCGGATACGAGGGCCGGCAGCTGGCTGCGGTGCGGCGCAGCGCCCTCGTTCTGCAGGGGCTGACCTATCAGAAGACCGGCGCGGTAGCCGCCGCCGCCACCACATCTCTTCCGGAGAAGATCGGTGGTGCGCTGAATTGGGACTACCGCTTCGCGTGGCTGCGCGACGTCAGCCTGACCCTGCAGGCCCTGTGGGTAGCCGCTTGCCCGCACGAGGCCGACCGCTTCTTCGACTGGCTGGCCGCCGCCGTCGGGCATGTCGGCGACGCGCCGTTGCAGATCATGTACGGGGTCGAGGGGGAACGCGACCTCACCGAGCACTCGCTCGACCACCTCGCCGGCTACCGCGACAGCCGACCGGTGCGGATCGGCAACGACGCCTGGAAGCAGCGCCAGTCGGACGTGCTCGGTGAGATCGTCTTCGCCGCCCACCTGCTGCGCGACCAGCTCCTGCCCTTCGATGAACCGACGCGGGACCTGCTGATCACCCTGGCCCATCAGGCCGTCCGGGACTGGCGGCAGCCGGACGCCGGATGTGGGAGTCCCGCGACGTGCCACGCCATTACACGTCCTCGAAGGTCATGTGCTGGGTCGCGCTCGATCGCGCGGTCGCGCTGGCCGACGATCTCGGGGACGGCGCCCGACCCGAGGAGTGGGCGCGCGCCCGCGACGAGATCCGCGATGCGGTGCTAGAGAAGGCCTGGAGCAAGCCGGCCGGCGCCTACGCGGGCGCCTTCGGCTCGGACTCCCTGGACGCGTCCGTGCTGATGATGCCGCTGGTCGGCTTCCTGCCGGCCGATGATCCCCGGATGCTGGCCACGATCGAGGCGGTCCGCAACCGGCTCACCGACGGCTGGCTGGTCCGTCGCTGGACCGGCGACACGGCCGGCTTCGTCATCTGCAGCTTCTGGCTGGTGGAGTGCCTCGCGCTGGCCGGGAAGGTCGACGAGGCCGACGACTGGTTCAGCCACCTCTTGGACCTCGCCAACGACCTGGGCCTCTTCGCCGAGGAGATCGACCTGGCCGACGGGGCACCGCTCGGCAACTTCCCGCAGGCGTTCTCGCACGTCGGGCTGGTCAATGCCGCCTGGCGGCTGACCGAGTGCACGTCCGGGCAGGACCTCGAGGACGTCCAGTGAGCGCCGGACAGACATCCGCGCCCCCCGCCGGAGCCGGGCCCGGGCCTCGCTCCCTCACGAGAGGAAACAGCAATGGTCCGAGGAGAACGTCATCAATCCAGGGTGGTCGTCGTGACCGGCGCCAGCGCCGGGCTGGGCCGTGCCATCGCCCACGCCTTCGCCGACCGAGGTGACCGCGTGGCCCTCCTGGCGCGCAACCGGGCTGGGCTGGAAGCGGCCGCGGAGGAGGTCCGGGCGCGCGGCGGTGTGCCGCTGGTGCTGGAGGTCGACGTGGCCGACGACGGCCAGGTCGAGGCGGCCGCCCAGCGCGTGGAGCGCGAACTCGGACCCATCGACGTGTGGGTCAACAACGCCATGGCGGCGGTGTTCTCCCCGTTTCTCCAGGTCACGCCTGACGAGTACCGGCGCGGAGTGGACGTCACCTTCCTGGGATCGGTCAACGGTGCACGAGCCGCCCTGAAGCGGATGACCGCCCGCGACACCGGGCACCTCATCCAGATCGGCTCGTCGCTGGCCTTCCGCGGCATCCCGCTGCAGTCGGTCTACTGCGCCTC
>JALYNA010000252.1 GCA_030773455.1 Actinomycetota bacterium | reverse complement strand
TCCACGGGGACCGGGTCGAGGCGCTGGCCGGGGCGCTGGCCGGCAGCCTCACCAACACCCGCGTCGCCCACGTCGAGGGCGGCGAGGTCTCCGGGACCATCGACGACGCCATCCGGCACTCGCTGAGCAAGCACGCGCATGTCCACTTCGTCGCCAACGAGCAGGCCCGGGCCCGGCTGCTGCAGCTGGGCGAGGAGGCCGACCGGGTCCTGGTCGTGGGCAGCCCCGAGGCCGACGCCCTCGCCGTCGCGGCCGGGTCGGACCTGACCCCGGTGCGCGAGCACTACGGCACGCCGGCCCCGCCCTACGGCGTGCTGGTCCTGCACCCGGTGACCACCGAGCTCGAGCTCAACCGGCGGCACGCCGAGGCCGTCGTCGACGGGTGCTCGCCGCCGGGGGCGCCTGGGTGGTCATTGACCCCAACAACGACGAGGGCACTCACGACGTGCGGGCGGCGCTCGAGCGTCTGGACGGCCGCCCGGAGGTCGTCCGGTTGCCGTCCATGCGGTTCCCGGCCTAACCTCTCGCTGGTCCGCCACGCCGAGGTCGTCGTCGGCAACTCCAGCAGCGGCGTCCGGGAGGCGCCGGTGCTCGGCACGCCGTCGGTCGACGTCGGGTCGCGGCAGGCCGACCGCTCGCCGGCGGCCTCCGTCCGGCACGTGCCGGCGGTGGCCGGGGAGGTGGCCGGCGCGATCCGGGCCGCGCGGGCGGGCGGCCGCAGCCGGCCGGAGGAGCCCTTCGGCTCCGTCGGCGCGGCCGGGCGGATCGTGGCGGCCGTCTGCACGGACCACGTGTGGGCCCTAGATCTGCAGAAGCGGTTCGTCGACCGGCCGCTGGCCGAGCAGTAGGTCAGGCCCCCGCCCAGGGGTTCGGCCCTCGACCAGGGCCCGGGCGGCGGCCAGGTCGTCGGCGGTGTCGACGTCGAGGCTGCGCTCCTCGGGCATCTCGACCACCGCCAGCGGAGGCACCAGGACGGACCCGGCCGCGGCCATGTCGCCGGTGGCGGTGACGTAGACCGCACCGTTCGGGCGCAGCGCGCGGGGCAGCTGCTGGCGCGGTGCCTCAAGGTCGGCCCAGGCGCGCACCGGAGAGACCGTCCCCTCGTCGTCCACGAGCAGCTGCTTGAGCGGGTGGTGACCGGCCGCGCAGCCGGTGAGGGTGCTGCCCACGTCCCCGGTCGCGTGCCGGTCCAGGACGGCGCGCATGTCCGCCCCGGTGCGCAACGGCGAGGTGGGCTGCAGGAGCAGCACGAGCGTGTCGCCCGGCCGTGCCAGCGTGGCGAGCACGTGCAGGACGGCGTCCACCGTCCGGCTGTCCCCGGTGGCCAGATCGGCCGGCCGGTCGACGACGGTGTAGCCCAGCCGCCGGGCCTCCGCCGCGATGTCGGCGCCGTCGGTGGTGACCACAACCTCCGGCACCCCGCCGTCCCGGGCGGCCTGCACGGCCCGACCGACGAGGGAGAGCCCGCTGATGCGGGCCAGGTTCTTGCCGGCAGCCCCTGGGACCCGGCGCGGGCCGGCACGACGGCGACCACCCGCGGTGCCTCCCCGGGGACCGGCATGCCGCGACGCTAACAGCGGCGCCCGCCGGGAGCCGGGGGACGCCGGGCGGTGCGGGGCGACACGCCTCACCCCGCGGGAGGATGCTCCGGCGCGGCCGTGGCGGGAGGATCGGCCCATGCGCGTGCTCGTCACCGGAGGAGCGGGCTTCATCGGCTCGCACTACGTCCGGACTCTGCTGACCGGCGGCTACCCCGGGTTCGAGGACGCGGAGGTGACCGTCTTCGACAAGCTCACCTACGCCGGCAACCTCGCCAACCTGGCGCCGGTGGCCGACTCGCCGCGGTACCGCTTAGTCCGCGGTGACATCTGCAGCGCCGCCGACCTCGACGCCGCCCTGCCCGGCCACGACGTCGTCGTCAACTTCGCCGCCGAGTCGCACGTGGACCGCTCCATCACCGGCGCGTCGGAGTTCGTGCTGACCAACGTGCTCGGCGCCCAGCAGGTCTTCGAGGCCTGCCTGCGGCACGGCGTCCGCCGGGTCGTGCACGTCTCCACCGACGAGGTCTACGGCTCGATCGACGAAGGGTCGTGGACGGAGGACCACATCCTCGAGCCGAACTCGCCGTACTCGGCGGCCAAGGCCGGCGGCGACCTGATCGCCCGCGCCTACGCCAAGACCTACGGCCTGGACATCTCCATCACCCGGTGCAGCAACAACTACGGGCCCTACCACTTCCCGGAGAAGGTCATCCCGCTGTTCGTCACCAACCTGCTCGACGGGCAGAAGGTGCCGCTCTACGGCGAGGGTGCCAACGTGCGCGACTGGCTGTTCGTCGACGACCACTGCCGTGGCATCCAGCTGGTGATGGAGCAGGGCCGGCCGGGCGAGTTCTACAACATCGGCGGCGGCCGGGAGCTGTCCAACAAGGAGCTGACCGAGAAGCTGCTGGAGGCCACCGGCCGCGACTGGAGCTACGTGGAGAACATCGTCGACCCGCGCGGCGGCGGCCACGACCTGCGCTACTCCGTCGACTACTCGAAGACCGCCGGGCTCGGCTACGCGCCGCGGATGACCTTCGAGGACGGGCTTGCGCTCACCGTCCAGTGGTACCGGGACAACCGGGCCTGGTGGGAGCCGCTCAAGACCGCGGCAGCCACCGCCCGGGCATGAGCCCCGCCGTTCCCCCGGAGGACGCCGGGCCCATCGCCTGGCTGGTCACCGGCGCCCGCGGGCAGCTCGGCGGCGACCTGCTCGCCGTCCTGGCCGGGCGGCCCGGCGACTCGGTCACGGCGGTCGGGCGCGCGGAGCTGGACCTGACCGACGAGCGCTCGGTGCGTGAGGTCGTCCGCGGCTGGCTGGCGGGAGCCGACCGGCGCGGGGAGCGCCCCGTCGTCCTCAACGCCGCCGCCTACACCGCCGTCGACGCCGCGGAGACCGACGAGGACACCGCGCTGGTCGTCAACGGCCGCGCCCCCGGCTGGCTGGCCGAGGAGCTCGCCGGGCGCGGTCGGCTGGTGCACGTCTCCACCGACTACGTGTTCGACGGGGAGACCAGTGAGCCCTATCCGGTGGACGCCCCGGTGGCGCCGCGCTCGGCCTACGGCCGGACCAAGGCGGCGGGGGAGCGCGCGGTCGCGGCCGCCGGCGGCGACGCCACCGTCGTCCGCACCGCGTGGGTGTACGGCGAGCAGGGCAGCAACTTCGTCCGCACCATGGCCGGCCGCGCCCTGGACGGCGCCCCGGTCTCGGTGGTCGACGACCAGGTCGGCTCGCCGACGTGGGCGGCCGACCTGGCCGCCGGGCTGGTGGCACTCGGCGTCCGCCCGGAGCCGGTGCCGCCGGTGCTGCACCGCACCGACGCCGGCGCGGTCAGCTGGTACGGCCTGGCCCACGCCGTCTACGAGGAGGTCGGCGCCGACCCGGCCCTGGTGACCCCCACGACGACCGCGGCGTTCCCGCGCCCGGCGCCGCGCCCGGCGTGGTCGGTGCTCGACGGCAGCGCGTGGC
>JALYNA010000251.1 GCA_030773455.1 Actinomycetota bacterium | reverse complement strand
GGCCCCGGGGAACCGGGACCGGCCGCTGCCGTGTATCAGGGGTGCCGGTCAGTCCGCCGACCGCTCGGGCCGCCGGCCCTGACCGCGGTACTGGCTGGGACGGCGCTCACCGGAGCCGGAGCGCTCGCCGTAGAACCGCTCGCCGTACGGTCGCTCGCCGAACGCGGGACGGTCGCCGTCCCGGCGCGGCCGCTCCCCGTGGGGACGGCGCGGACGGTCGCCGTCGCGGCGCGGACGCTCGCCGTCCCGGCGGGGACGCCGGCCACCCGGGCCACCGGCGGGACGCCGGGACTCGCGCACCGGACGCTCCACCGGCTCGACGTGCACCCCGCTGGCGACCAGCTCGGCGATCGGGGCGTCACCCGGACGGACCCGGGACACGTCCGGCTCGACCTTGGCCTGGCGGAACCGACGCTTGGCCTGGCCCACCTGGTCGGGCAGCAGCAGCGAGACCACGACGCCACCGGCGCCGGCGCGGGCGGTGCGGCCCGAGCGGTGCAGGTAGGTCTTGTGATCGGCCGGCGGGTCGTAGTGCAGCACCAGCGAGACGTCGTCGACGTGGATGCCGCGGGCGGCCACGTCGGTGGCGACCAGCACCGGGCTGCGGGCATCGGTGAACGCCTCCAGGGCCCGGCGGCGGGCGCCCTGCGGCAGCCCGCCGTGGATCGCCTCGGCCTTGATCCCGGCGGCCTGCAGGTTGCCGGCCAGCCGGTCGACGCCGAGCTGGGTGCGCACGAAGACGATCGTGCGGCCCGGCCGGGCGGCCAGCTGCTCGGTCACCGGCACCTTGTCCCGGAAGGCGACGCTGTAGGCCAGGTGCTCGGCCGGCGGGGCGTCGTCCCCGGCGCGCTTGACCTCGTGCCGGGCCGGGTCCTTGAGGTAACGGCGGACCAGGGTGTCGACCTCGCCGTCCAGGGTGGCCGAGAACAGCAACCGCTGGGCGTCGGGGCGGGTCTGGTCCAGCAGCTCCTGCACGACCGGCAGGAAGCCCAGGTCGGACATGAAGTCGGCCTCGTCGATGACGGTGACGGCGACCTCGTCGAGGGTGACCTCACCCTGGCCGATGAGGTCCTGCAGCCGGCCGGGGGTGGCGATGACGGCGTCCACGCCGCGACGCAGCTGCTGGATCTGCCGGTACATCGAGGCACCGCCGTAGACGGTGGTGAGCTGGACGCCGATCGACTGCCCCAGCGGCGACAGGTTGTCGTACACCTGCTGGGCCAGCTCGCGGGTCGGCACGAGGACCAGCGCGCGCGGGGCACGGGGGCCCCGCCGGGCGGTCTCGCCCAGGCGGGCGAGCAGCGGCAGGCCGAAGGCCAGCGTCTTGCCCGAGCCGGTGGCGGCCTTGCCCAGCACGTCGCGCCCGCTGAGGGCGTCGGGCAGGGCGGAGGCCTGGATGGCGAAGGGGTGCCGGATGCCGCGCCGCTCCAGCGCGGTCACCAGCGGCTGGGGCAGGCCCAGCTGGGCGAAGGTCGGGCCGCTCAGCTCGGCGGGGGCCGCGACCTCGGGGGTGTGCTCAGGGGTGGTCTGGACGTCGACGGTGTCGAACGTGGTCATACGGGTGTGGGACTCCGATGCATTTCGGGCGCGTCCCGTGGTGGTGCGTGAACGCCGTCGATCGGCGTCCTCACTGGCGATCGCTCACGTCAGCTGTGACGCCCGGATCTGCACGGATGCGCTCATGCCCGGACGGACCGTCCGGGAGGATGACCGGCAAATGCCGGTACACCCACGTTAGCAGCGCAGTCAGCCGCGAGATTCCCGCGGCGGGGGGTGGCCCCCGCCACGCTCAGCCCCGGAGCGCCGCGTACCGGGGACGGACGACGTCGGCCAGCAGCCGCGCCCGCTCGTCGTCGGGCAGGAACGCGGCGGCCAGCGCCCGCTCGGTCACCGCCGCGACGTCGCCCCAGCCCCAGCCGAACGTGGTGGCCACGTCGGTGAGCTCGCTGGTGACCGAGACGCCGCTCATCAGCCGGTTGTCGGTGTTGACGGTGACCGCGAAGCCCAGCCGGTGCAGCCGGCCGACCGGGTGGGCGGCCAGCGAGGGGTAGGCACCGGTCTGCACGTTCGACGACGGCGCGACCTCCAGCGGCACCTGCCGGTCGAGCACCCGCCGCGCCACCGGCCCGAGGCTGCCGTCCTCGGCCACCTCGTCGGCGATGCGCACTCCGTGGCCCAGGCGCTCGGCGCGGGCGCCGTCCAGGGCGGCGACGATGCTGTCGACGCCGGCCGCCTCGCCGGCGTGCACGGTGCGGTGCGCCCCTGCGCGGTCCAGCAGCGCGATCGCCGACGGGTGCCGATCGGGCGGGAAACCGATCTCCGGGCCGGCCAGGTCGAAGCCGGCCACCCCGGCGTCGCGGTGGCGCACCACCAGGCCGGCCACCTCGTCCCACCGGTCGTTCTGCCGCATGGCACACAGCAGGGTGCCGACCGTGATCGGGGTGCCCAGCGCGGCGGCCTCGGCGCTGCCCTTCGCGAAGCCGTCGAGGATGGCCTCGACCGCCTCCTCGATCGGGGTCCCGCCCTCGGTGAGCAGCTCCGGGGCCATGCGGACCTCGGCGTACACGACGCCGTCGGCGGCCAGGTCGAGGGCGCACTCGCGGGCCACCCGGCTGACCGCCTCCGGCCGCTGCATCACGGCGACGGTGTGCCTGAAGGTCTCCAGGTAGCGCTCCAGCGACCCCGAGTCGGCGGCCTGCCGGAACCAGCGGCCCAGCTCGTCGGGGTCGCGCGCCGGGAGGTCCCGGTAGCCGGCCTCGTCGGCGAGCTCCAGCACCGTCTGCGGCCGCAGTCCGCCGTCGAGGTGGTCGTGCAGCAGCACCTTCGGTGCGCGACGGATCGAGTTGGTATCGAGTGGTGCTGGCACGGTGACATTGTGGTCGGACCGGACATCGCGCCCCTGGCGGGGCAGTCCTGTCGATATCCGCGGAAATCGACAGGACTCAGTCCGTCCCGCGATCCTGCCAGCGGAAGGTGAGGACGCAGAAAACCAGCCCGGCGACGCACCAGAGGCCCAGCACCAGCGCGACGGTGCCGAGCTCCCACGACCCGGCCGGCTCCCGGGCGGCCAGCGCGTCCGGGAGGAACACCGAGCGCAGGCCCTGCGCGAGCCACTTCACCGGGAACACCGCGGCGACGTCCTGCAGCCAGCCGGGCACCTGGTCAAAGGGCATGAACACGCCGGAGATGAACTCGAGTACCAGCGCGATGGGGGTGACCGTCGCCGACGCCGACCGGCCGTTGCGAGCCAGCGTCGATACCACGATCCCCAGCAGGGTGCACGCCGCGGCGCCGAGCACCGACACCCAGGCGAAGGTCAGCCAGTCGGTGCCCGCGGGCAGGTCGATGCCGTACACGAGGACGCCGACCAGCAGCAGCAGCGCGATCGTCGCGACCGCCACCGCGAGCACCTGCACGACCTTGCCGGCGAAGTAGGCGCTGGCCGGCATCGGCGTGCCGCGGAGACTCTTGAGCGTGCCGTCCGAGCGCTCCCCGGCGATGTGGATCGCCATGTTCTGCAGGCTGGCGCCGACGATGCCGGCGCTGATGACCCCGGCCATGAAGTACTGCGGGAAGTCGACGCCGGCGCCGAGGTCGTAGTCGAGCACCGCGCCCAGGCCCAGCAGCAGGATCACCGGGAAAACGAGGGTGAAGACGACCGACTCGCGCTGGCGGAAGAACTCCTTGAGCTCGACGCCGGCGCGGGTGAGGGAGACCCGGCCGAGCGGGGGCAGCGCGGTGCGCTCGGGGGCGGCGGTGGTCACGAGTGGTCCCCGATCATCTTCAGGTAGACGTCCTCGAGCGTGGGCCGGGCGACCGTCAGATCGGGCACCTCGCCGGGGAAGCGGGCGGCCAGCTCCCGTACGAACGCGGTCGGCGTGGTCGTCTCGGCGGTGCGCCGGACGCCGTCCTCGGTCCAGCGGACGACGGCCGGTGCGGTACCGCGCCCGCCGAGCGCGGCGGGGACGGCGACCTCCGCGAGCTGGCCGCGGGCGAGGACGCCGACCCGGTCGGCCAGCGCCTCGGCCTCGTCGAGGTAGTGGGTGGTGAGCAGCATCGTGGTGCCCAGGTCGCGCAGCGAGCGGATCAGTGCCCAGAACTGCCGCCGCGCCTCGGGGTCGAATCCGGTGGTCGGCTCGTCGAGGAAGAGCAGCCGCGGGCGGCCGACGATGCCCAGGGCCACGTCCAGGCGCCGGCGCTGCCCCCCGGACAGCGTGCGGCCTCGGGCCCCGGCCTTGTCGGTGAGCCCGACCAGCTCCAGCACCTCGTCGGGGTCGCGGGGCCCGGCGTAGTACGAGGCGCGGGCCGTGAGCAGCTCGCGGACCGACAGCTGGCTGTCCCCCGCGCCGGACTGCAGCACGATGCCCAGCTGGGCCTTCCACCGGCGTCCGCCCTTGGCCGGGTCCACGCCGAGGACGCGCACGTCGCCGCCGTCCCGCTTCCGGTAGCCCTCCAGCACCTCGACGGTGGTGGTCTTGCCGGCGCCGTTGGGGCCCAGCAGCGCGAAGATCTCGCCGCGCCGGATGTCGAGGTCCAGTCCGTCGACGGCGGCGCGCTCGCCGTAGCGCTTCACCAGGCCGCGGACCGAGATGGCGGCGTCCGGGTCCAGCGGGTCGCCCGGCCGAGGCCGGCTGTCGGCCACCGCGGACGCGGACGTACTGGTCACGAGGATCGATCCTCCCATCGGAGTGTGAGGGCGCGGGAAGTGCTCCCTGGCACTCCACTCAGGCGGTGATCCGGTCGAGCACCAGCGGCAGGGGCTTCTCGCCGGTGTCCACGCCGACCGCGCCCTCCAGCGCCGCCACCGCCCGCGGGATGCGCGCCGCGTCGTCGGTGTGCAGCTCCAGCAGCGGCTGGCCGGCGGTCACCGACTCCCCCACCCCGGCGTGCCAGACCACGCCTGCCGCCGCCGACACCGGGTCCTCCTTGCGCGCCCGCCCTGCCCCTAGCCGCCAGGCGGCCACGCCGACGGCGTAGGCGTCCAACCGGGTCAACGTGCCGGTGGCCGGGGCGGTCAGCACGTGCATCTCCTGCGGCCGCGGCAGGTCCGCGTCGGGGTCGCCGCCCTGCGCGGCGACCATCCGCCGCCACACGTCCATGGCCCGCCCGTCGCGCAGCGCCTCGGCCGGGTCGACGTCGTCCCGCCCGGCCCCGGCCAGCATCTCCCGCGCCAGGGCGAGGGTCAGCTCGACGACGTCGGCCGGGCCGCCACCGGCGAGCACCTCCACCGACTCGGCCACCTCGACGGCGTTGCCCGCGGCGCGGCCCAGCGGCCGGTCCATCGCGGTCACCAGCGCCACCGTGCGCACGCCGGCCGCCTCCCCGAGGCCGACCATGGTGCGGGCCAGCTCGCGGGAGGACTCCGGGTCCGTCATGAACGCGCCGGAGCCGGTCTTGACGTCGAGCACCAGCGCGCCGGCGCCCTCGGCGATCTTCTTGCTCATGATCGAGCTGGCGATCAGCGGGATCGACTCCACGGTCCCGGTGACGTCGCGCAGCGCGTAGAGCTTCCGGTCCGCCGGCGCCAGGTCGGAGCCGGCCGCGCAGATGACCGCACCCACCTCGCGCAGCTGACCCAGGTAGGCCCCCTGGTCGACGTCGGCCCGCCAGCCGGGGATCGCCTCGAGCTTGTCCAGCGTGCCGCCGGTGTGGCCCAGCCCCCGCCCGGACAGCTGCGGCACCGCGACGCCACATGCGGCGACGAGCGGCGCCAGCGGCAGCGTGGTCTTGTCGCCGACCCCGCCGGTGGAGTGCTTGTCGGCGGTCGGCCGGCCCAGCGAGGAGAGGTCGGTGCGGGTGCCGGAGTCGATCATCGCCTGCGTCCAGACGGCGAGCTCGTCGGGCGCCATGCCGCGGAAGAACACCGCCATGAGCAGCGCGCTCACCTGCTCGTCGGGCACCTCGCCGCGGGTGTAGGCGTCGATGACCCAGCGGATCTGCGCAGGACTCAGCTGCCCACCGTCCCGCTTGGTGCGGATGACGTCGATCGCGTCGAAGCCGGTCACCGCGCGGCTCCCCCCAGGTCCTCAGGTCCGAAGGCGTCGGGCAGCACCTCGCGCATCGGCACGATCCCCAGGGACACCGTCTCGAGGAGCATGTCGGGGCCGCCGTGCTCCCACAGCAGCTGGCGGCACCGCCCGCAGGGCATGAGCGGCCGGCCGTCCCCGCCGACGCAGGCGACCGCCACCAGCCGGCCGCCGCCGCTGCGGACGAGGTCGCTCACCATTCCGCACTCGGCGCACAGGGTCAGCCCGTAGCTGGCGTTCTCCACGTTGCACCCGGTGACGACGCGGCCGTCGTCCACCAGCCCGGCGGCTCCCACCGGGAACTCCGAGTACGGCGCGTAGGCGTGCGTCATCGCCTCCCGGGCCGCCGCACGCAGGGCAGCCCAGTCCAGCTCGGGCACTAGTGCTCCCCTCGTCGGTAGACCAGCCCGTCGGCCTTGGGCATCCGCAGGCGCTGGGAGGCCAGGGACAGCACGAGCAGCGTGGTCAGGTGCGGGGTGAAGGAGACGATGCCCTCGGGCAACTCCTTGACGGTGAGGAAGCCGGCCAGCGCGGCGGCGGCGAAGGCGCCGGCCAGCACCGCCTGCACCAGCTTGCGGCGCACCGCCTGGTACACCGCGACGCCGGCCAGCAGGACGGCGACGAGCAGCAGCAGCGCCACCACCGCCGTCCGGCTGCGCAGCTGGAGTGCGTCGGCGAAGCCGAACAGGCCCGCGCCGGCCGCCAGCCCGCCGGGCCGCCAGTTGCCGAAGATCAGCGCGGCCAGCCCGATGAAGCCGCGGCCACCGGTCTGGCCCTCGCGGTAGATGCCGGCGACGAACACCAGGAAGACTCCGCCCAGGCCGGCCAGCCCGCCCGAGATCATCACGGCCACGTACTTCAGCCAGTAGACCGGCACGCCCAGGGAGTCCGCCGCCGCCGGGTTCTCGCCGCACGAGCGCAGCCGGAGGCCGAACGCGGTGTGCCACAGCAGCAGGGAGGACACCGGCACCAGCAGGAGGGCGAGCAGGGTCAGCAGGCCCACGCCGCTGGTCAGCCCGCGCAGCAGGCCGGCCAGGTCGCCGACCAGGAACCACCCCTGCCGCTCGAGGTCCCCGAGCAGGTCCGGGCCTGAGGACAGCAGCGGCAGCGAGTAGGACGGCGGGTCGCCGGTCAGGGACGGCGACTGCGTCGGGCCGCCGCCGGTGTCCTCGGTGAACAGCAGTTCGGAGAGGAAGCGGACGACGCCGCTGGCGAGGATGTTGACCGCCACGCCGGAGACCACGTGATCGACCCCGAACGTGACCGTGGCGATCGCGTGCAGCAGGCCCCCGGCCGCGCCGAGGACGACCCCGCCGATGACCGCGCCGACCCAGCCCCACTGGTAGCCGGCCCAGCCGGCTCCCCAGGTCCCGAGGACCATCATCCCCTCAAGGCCGATGTTGACCACGCCCGCGCGCTCCGACCACAGCCCGCCGAGGGCCGCCAGGCCGATGGGGACGGCGAGCAGCAGGGCCGCGGAGAGGGTCGACGACGAGGTGAGCTCCTGCTCGCCCGACACGACCCGGACCAGCGAGAACAGCAGCCAGAGGCCGACGAGCAGCCACAGCACCCGCCGGGCGCGGCCACCGCTGGTGAGCAGGTCGGTCAGGGGCCCGCGGCTGGGCTGCCCGGCGCGGGTCGGTGCCGAGGTGCTCATGCCTGCCCCTCCTCGGGGGCGCCGGTGCGGACCCGCTGCCCGCCGTCCGGACCGGTCGGTGCGGGCGGCCCGCCGCCGGAGGCCGCGCCGGCCCGCTCGGCCGAGCGCAGCGCCAGCCGCCGGGCGATCTCGTTGGCGACGACGACGGCGAGCACGATGGTGCCCTGGATGATCGTCACGACGGAGGACGGGATGTCGGCGAGCTGCAGTGGCAACGCCGCCCGGTCGAGGAAGGCGAACAGCAGCGCGGCCAGCGCGATGCCCACCGGGGTGCTGCGGCCCAGCAGCGCCACGGCGATGCCCAGGAAGCCCAGCTGGGCGGTGAACTCGGTGCCGTAGTCGTACTGCGCCCCGAGCAGGTCCGGCAGCCCGATCAGCCCGGCGATGCCGCCGGAGATCAGCATGGTCTTCACGACCATGCCCCGGGCGTCGACGCCGCTGGCGGTGGCCGCCGACGGCGACAGGCCGGTGGCGCGCAGGTCGAACCCGAAGCGGGTGCGGGTGAGCAGCACGGCGACGAGCACGCCGACCACGACCGCGACCAGCAGGAAGCCGTACAGACCGCTGCGCGGCGCGGCCAGGCCCAGCCCGGTGAGCAGCCCGTTGAGGTCGGGGATGCGGCCGGACGGCGGGATCTCGCTGGTCGTGACGATCGAGGCACCCGGCGGGCTGCCCCTCAGGGGTCCGGTGAGCAGGTAGGACGCCAGGCCCAGGGCGATGACGTTCAGCATGATCGAGCTGATGACCTCGCTGACGCCGCGGGTCACCTTGAGCACCCCCACGATGCCGGCCCACAGCGCGCCGACCGTCATGGCGACGGCCACGATCAGCAGCAGATGCAGCGGGCCGGGCAGCGCCACGGCCGCCCCCACCGCGGCGGCCAGGATGGTGGCCAGCCGGTACTGGCCCTCGACGCCGATGTTGAACAGCCCCATCCGGAACGCGACGGCCACGGCCAGCCCGGCGAGGAACAGCGGCACCGCCCGGTTGAGGACCACGACGATCGACTGCACCTGCTCCGAGGGTCTGTCGCCGAGGTCGGCCATCACGCCGAACGCCCGGATCGGGTCCTGCCCGATGAGGGCGATGACCAGACCGGAGATGAGCAGCGCGACGAGGACGGCAAGCACCGGGCCGAGGAGGGAGAGCCCCACCCGGCGGACGACGCCGCTCACGAGCCCTCCTCGCTGACGCTCGTCGGCCGCGTTCGCGGCGCTGCTGTGCCCATGCGTGAGCTCGCGAGCTCGCTCACGCCGCACCCGCCGCCGAGCGCGCGCCGGTCATGTGGCCGCCAAGCTCCTCAGGGGTCACCCGGCCCGGGTCCAGGGTGGCCACGAGCCGGCCACGGAGCATGACGTGCAGGGTGTCGGACAGGCCGATCAGTTCGTCGAGGTCGGCCGAGACGAGCACGATCCCCAGCCCCTCGGCGCGGGCGTCCTCGAGCAGGTTCCAGATGCCCGCCTGGGCCCCGACGTCCACGCCGCGGGTCGGATGGGCGGCGACCAGCAGCCGCGGCCGCGAGCTCATCTCGCGTCCGACGATCAGCTTCTGCTGGTTGCCGCCGGAGAGGGCGACGGCGAGGGTGTCCGGCCCCGGAGCGCGGACGTCGTACTCGCGCATGATGCGGGCGGTGTCGGCCCGGGCGCCGCGGCGGTCGATGAAGGGCCCTCGGACCAGGGGCGGCCGGGTCTGGTGGCCGAGGATGCGGTTCTCCCACAACGGCGCGTCGAGCAGCATGCCCTGGCGGTGCCGGTCCTCGGGGATGAAGCCGACGCCGGCCTCCCGGCGGGCGCGGGTGCTCCAGCCGGTGACGTCCTCCCCGCCCAGGAGCACCGCCCCGGCGGCCGGCGGTCGCAGGCCCATGATCGCGTCGACGAGCTCGGCCTGGCCGTTGCCCTCGACGCCGGCGATGCCGACGACCTCGCCCTCGCGCACGGTCAGCGTGACGTCGTCCACCGCCGGGCGCTGCCTGCCATCGCCGACGGTGACGCCGACGAGCTGCAGCACCGGGGTCTTGCGCACGGTGGACTCGCGGGTCTGGGGCGTCGGCAGCTCGGCGCCGACCATGAGCTCGGCCAGCTCCCGGGCCGTCGTCGTCCGAGGGTCGGCAGTGCCCACCGTGGTGCCGCGCCGGACGACGGTGATCGCGTCGGCGACGCGGCGTACCTCGTCGAGCTTGTGCGAGATGAAGATGACCGTCAGGCCCTCGCGCGTGAGCTCGGCGAGGTTGGCGAACAGCTCGTCGACCTCCTGCGGCACGAGGACGGCGGTCGGCTCGTCGAGGATCAGCGTCCGGGCGCCCCGGTAGAGCACCTTCGCGATCTCGACGCGCTGCTGGTCGCCGACGCCGAGGTCCTCGACCAGCACGTCGGGGTCCAGGCCCAGGACGTAGCGGTCGGAGAGGTCGGTGATCCGGCGGCGGGCCTCGGCGCGGTCCAGCCGGCCGCGGCGGGTCGGCTCGCTGCCGAGGACGACGTTCTCCAGGACGGTGAAGTTGTCGGCCAGCATGAAGTGCTGGTGCACCATGCCGATGCCGGCCGCGATGGCGTCGGCCGGGCTGCGGAAGTGCACCTGCCGGCCGTCGACGCGGACCTCTCCCTCGTCGGGGCGGTGCATCCCGTAGAGCGTCTTCATCAGCGTGGACTTGCCCGCGCCGTTCTCGCCCACGATGGCGTGCATCTCGCCGCGGCGCACCCGCAGCTCGATGTCCCGGTTGGCCACCACGCCCGGGAAGCGCTTGGTGATCCGGCGCAGCTCCACGGCGAGGGGGACGTCGTGCGCCGCGGCTCCGCGCCCGTCAGCTGGCGAGTCCGCTGGGACCATGCCGGCATCTCCTCGCTGTGGACCCGCCGGTGGGCGGGAGGTCACTACGGACGGCCCCGGCGGGCGCGGGATCAGCCGCTCCGCCGGGGTCCCGGGGGCCGTGGGTATGGTGCCCCACCCGCCGGGCCGGGGGCAGCGGGGCGCCGCCCGGAGCACCGCGGGCCCTGGCGTTCGCCGCCCGGGCCCGCGTCGCAGGGTGGATCAGCCGTGCGGGGTGGCCCGCACGGAGATCACTCGACCGTCGTCGGGACCGTGATGGTGCCGTCGATGATCTGCTGCTCGTACCGCTCCAGGTCCTCCTGGATGTCGTCGATGAAGCCGCCCGACGTGGCCAGGCCGATGCCCTCGGTGGACAGGTCGTTGAGGACGTCGGTCGCCCCCTTGGCGTTGCCCTCCGCGTAGTCGTTGATGAACTGCTCCACCGCGTTGTCGACCCGCTTGAGCATCGAGGTGATGATCACCGCCTGCAGCGCCGGGTCGGTGACGGTCAGGTACTGGTCGGAGTCCACGCCGATCGCCCGGTTGCCGGAGCCGGCCGCGGCCTGGAAGACGCCGATGCCCGAGCCGCCGGCGGCGTGGTAGACGATGTCGGCCCCGTTGTCGTACATGCCCTGCGCCACGATCTGGCCGCGGGCGGGGTCGTTGAACCCGGAGAAGTCACCGGCCGGGGAGATGTACTGCCGGTCGACGACGATCTGCGGGTTCACGGCCTGCGCGCCGGCGGCGTAACCGGCCTCGAACTTCTGGATCAGCGGGCTCTCCACGCCGCCGACGAAGCCGATGTGGCCGCTCTCGCTCTTCAGCGCGGCCGCCACGCCGGCCAGGAAGGAGCCCTCCTCCTCGGCGAAGATGAGCCCGGTGACGTTGTCGCCCTTGGCGCCGTCGGAGTTCGAGCCGTCGACCTGCGCGAACGTCGTGTCGGGGAACTGCGGGGCCACCTCGGCGATGACGTCGTCGTAGTTGAAGCCGACGGCGATGACCGGGTTGAAGCCCTGCTCGGCCAGCTGGCTGAGCAGCTGGGCGCGGTCGGAGGCGTCCTCGTTGGGGCTGAGCTCCTGCAGCTCGCCGCCGAGCGCGTCGGTGGCCGCCGCCGCACCGGCGTAGGCGGAGTCGTTGAACGACCGATCCCCCCGGCCCCCGGTGTCGTAGGCCAGGCCGACGCGCAGCTCCTCGGGAGCGCTGTCGCCCCCGCCGCCGCCGCTACCGGCGGGCTCGTCCCTGGCACAGGCCGCCAGGGCCATGCTGCCGGCCAGCAGCAGTGCCAGGGCCTGGGCGCTGGCCGTTCCCTTCCGCGCTCGGCGCACGACGGTCTCCTCTCTGGAGGACGGGCCGCACGGAGGAGGCGGCCGGTCCCCGTGGGTCGGGGTCCGTGCGTGGCTGCCGGCGGACGCCGGTCGCCACGGCACGCGACGACGGCACGCTAGCCGCGCCCGGCGGCCACGCCGGAGCTGCACCAATGAACGCAACGGGATCGTTGCGAAGACCCCGGCCGCCATGGTCTGCGCCGCGCCTGCCCCGGCGTCGCCCTCCGGACCGCGGACTAGCGTGGCCGCCATGCGAGGAGCCGTGGCACGGCTGGCCGCCGCTGCGCTGACGGCGGGGCTGCTGCTCGGCGGCGCCGGACCGGCCGTGGCCGACGACACCCGGCCCAGTGCCGACCCGTCCGCGCCGACGCCCACCGCCCCCCTGCCCGGGGGGCCGCCCCAGGGCAGCGCACCCGGCGGGGTGACCGTCGGAGGCGA
>JALYNA010000250.1 GCA_030773455.1 Actinomycetota bacterium | reverse complement strand
GCCATGCCGACGTCGCCGACCACGCGCGGGTGGTCGGAGTCGTAGCCGCGGTGCGTGGGCAGGTCGAACGCGATCGACAGGCCCTTCTGCCCGGCGGCGAGGTTGCGCCGGTAGAAGGCGTTGGACTGCGCCGCGGTGGAGAAGCCCGCGTACTGGCGGACCGTCCACGGCTGGGTGGTGTACATCGTCGGGTAGGGCCCGCGCAGATACGGCGCGATGCCGGGGTAGGTGCCGAGGAAGTCCAGACCGGCGAGGTCGGCGGGGGTGTACAGCGGCGGGACGGCGATGCCCTCCGGCGTCTCCCAGCTCGCCTCCTCCACGCCACGGCCGGTCGTCTCCTTGAACCGCTTGGCCCAGTCGTCGGCCGTGGCCGCGGCCGTCGGACGGCCCAGCTCGACGCCGCCGAAGTCAGGGATCGCGCTCATGCCGGCACTCCCAACTGCTCGTGGACTCGCTGCAGGACGTCGAGCGCGTCGCACCCGGCGTACACGTACCCGTCGACGCCCTCGACGGCGAGCGACGGCTTGCCGGCCAGCCACACCGACGTGGCCCCGGCGGCGCGCAGCTCCGCGGCGAGCGCCGCCGCTGACTCCGCGTAGTCCCTGTCGGTGCCGCAGATGCAGGCGACCGTCGTCCCGGCGTCGGCGAAGCCGGAGGCCCCGTCGCCGGACGGCGTCGCCACGCCCCCGGCCTGGAAGAGGTTGCCGGCGAAGGTGACCCGCGCGGTGTGCCGGGCGATCGAGCCGATGGTGGCCAGGTAGACCTCCGGCCGCCGTTCGGCGGCCTCGGCGCGGTCGCGCAGCTCCTCGAACGCCTGCGCGGCGCGGACCCGCGGCAGCCCCCCGGTCGGGTGCAGGCCCGCTGCCGGCTGCCGCTCCGGGAGCTTCTCGGCGAGGTTGGGGAACTCGCTGACGCCGGTGATCGCGTCCGTGCGGTGCGCCAGCCGCTCGGCCCGGGCGTCCCAGGCGGCGGCGATGCGGTCGCGGACCAGGCCCGAATCGAGCGCGGCGACCAGCCCGCCGGCCCGCTCGATCTCGGTGAACCAGGCCCAGGCGGCCTCGGCCAGGGAGTCCGTCAGCGACTCGACGTACCAGGAGCCGCCGGCCGGGTCGAGGACGCGGGCCAGGTGCCCCTCCTCCACCAGCAGGCTCTGGGTGTTGCGGGCGATCCGGCGGGAGAAGGCGTCGGGCAGGCCGAGCGCGGCGTCGAAGGGCTGCACGGTGACGACGTCGGCGCCGCCCACGCCCGCGGCGAAGCAGGCGACCGTCGTCCGCAGCATGTTGACCCACGGGTCGCGCTTCGTCGTCATCAGCGAGGAGGTGACGGCGTGCTGCCGTTGGGCGCGGACGTCGGGCGAGGCGCCGCTGACCTCGCCGACCCGGTCCCACAGCCGGCGGGCGGCGCGCAGTGCGGCGATCGTCGTGAACTGGTCCGCGCTCGCGGCGTAGCGGAACTCGAGCGGGGCGAAGGCCTGGTCCACCGACAGCCCGCCGTCGGTCAGGGCCCGCAGGTAGGCCACGCCGGCGGCCAGCGAGCAGCCGAACTCCTCGACGGCCGAGGCGCCGGCGTCGGAGAAGACCGTGGCGTCGACGACGACGGTGCGCCAGCCGGCGGGTGCCCGGCGGGCGACGTCGGCCAGGCCGGTGAGGTCCTGCTCCTGGCCCGAGGCGGCGTGCACGCCGAGCGGGTCCAGGCCCAGCGAGCCGCCGGGGGCCAGGTCGGTGCGGCCGGCGACGTGGGCGAGGAACGCCTCGGCGGCGGGCAGCCCACCGGAGAGCGACACCGGTGCGAGGTCGAGATAGACGTCGGTGAGGACCTCGCCGAGCGCGTCGACCGGGATCGCGCCCTCGCCGAGCTGGAGCCACAGCGAGGTGACGCCGTTCTGCAGGTCGGCGGCGATCGCCTCCCGCGTGAGCGCGACGTCGGGGTGGGCGTGCCGCTGGCGGACGTCCCAGCTGCCGGAGGCCCCGCCCTGGGCGCCTCCCGCGGCGGAGACGGCGGCCGAGCCGGCGGGGCCGACTGCGGGGCGC
>JALYNA010000249.1 GCA_030773455.1 Actinomycetota bacterium | reverse complement strand
GCCGCCGCCGGCGCCGTGGCCGAGCACCAGCGTGCCGGCGACGGCGCCCGCGGGCTCGGTGGCGGTGACCCGCGCCGGGCCGAGAGGGGTGTCGACCCCGGTCACGCGGGGGGCAGTGCGAGCAGCGCGTCCACCGCGCCGGCCAGGTCGCCGGCGACGATCGCGGCGGTGTCGTACACGGCTGGATAGGCGCGCTCCGAGCGCGGGAACCAGGCCGCGGTCAGGCCCGCCCGCAGCGCGCCGTGCACGTCCCAGCCGTGCGACGCGACCAGCGCCAGGCGCGCCGGCTCCACGTCGCAGACCCCGGCCGCCCACAGGTACACCTCGCGGGCCGGCTTCCAGGCCCGGATTCCCTCGCTGGACAGCGACCGCTCCACCAGCGGGGCCACGCCGCCGCGCTCCAGGCCGGCCTCGGCCACGCCGGGGGAGCCGTGGGTCAGCGTCACCACCCGCACGCCGCCCTCCACCAGCCGGCGCAACGCCGGTTCGACGTCGGGGTGCGGCGCGAGCTCCAGGAAGCTGTCGGCCACCCGGGACCGCTCGGCGGTCCCGAGGTCGGTGGCCTGGGCCAGCGCGGCGTCGAAGGCGTCCCGGAAGCGGCACCACGTGCCGGCGGTGGCGGCCGCGAACCCGGTGAGCAGGCTGCGGGAGAAGACCGCGGGGAGCAGGTCGGCGGGCTGCCCGTGCTCGACCAGCGCGGCCCGCACCGGGCCCAGGTCGAGCAGCGTCTCGTTGACGTCGAAGGCGACGACCTCGGGGCGCAGCGCGGTCACGCCGGCCCCCGACGGCTCTCGTCGGTGCCGGCGCGCTGGGCCTGCCGGTGCCGGCGGACGTCCCTGGCCCGCTTGTAGACCAGGTAGCCGATGCCGAGGGCGAAGGCGGCGACGACGGCGTAGTCCAGGTAGCGCAGGTTCTGCTGCACGAAGTCGCCGGCCGCGACGCCCAGGCCGACGAGCAGGCTGTTCCAGATCAGGCTACCGGCGGCGGAGTAGAGCAGGAACTGGGCGAATGGCATGCGCACGACCCCGGCGGGGACGGAGATGAAGCTGCGCACGATGGGCACCATGCGGCCGAAGAACACCGCCGAGCGCCCGTGCCGCTCGAACCAGGCAAAGGTCCTGTCCACGTCCGCGGTCTCCACCAGCGGCAGCCGGTCGAGGAAGGCGTGCGAGCGGCGGGGGCCCAGCGCCCGGCCGACGTAGTAGAAGAAGACCGCGCCCAGCACCGACCCGAGGGTGGCGAAGAGGACCACCGGCACGACGGACAGCCGGCCGTCGTTGATCAGCACACCCGCCAGGCCCAGCACGGCCTCGCTGGGGATGGGCGGGACGACGGTCTCCAGCAGGATGGCGAAGCCCACGCCCACCGCGCCGAGCCGCTCCACCATGTCCAGCAGGAAGCCGGTGATGCCGCCCTCGTCGGAGGAGGCCGCGGCGGCGAGGAAGGACATGCGCCCACGGTAACGGCGCTGCCTGGACGGGACCTGGCGGCGGCGGGGGTAGGTTCGCCGTCCATGCGGCAGCGATTCACCGCCCGTGCCGTCGTCGTCGGCGACCGCGCTGGCACGGTCGTGCCCGACGCCGTGGTCGACGTCGAGGACGGGACGTTCAGCTGGGTCGGCCCGGCCGCCGACGCGCCGGACGCCGGCGACGCCGAGGTGCTCGCCGTCCCCGGGGTGCTGCTGCCGGGCCTGGTGAACGCCCACTCGCACGCGCCGATGGTGCTGTTCCGCGGGCAGGCCGAGGGGCTGCCGCTGGCGCGCTGGCTGCGCGAGGTGATCTGGCCGCGGGAGGCGCGGCTGACCCCCGACGACGTCGAGGTGGCGATGACCGCGGCCTCGGCGGAGATGCTGCGCGGCGGGATCACCACCAGCGTCGAGATGTACTTCTCACCGGAGCGGATCGCCGCGGCCGTCGCACGCACCGGCGCCCGCGCGGTCATCGCCAGCCCACTGCTGCCGCTGCCCGGGATGCCGCCGCTGGCCGAGCAGCTGGCCGACGCGGTCGCGCGGGCGACCTCCGCGCCCGGCGACGGCGGCGTCGAGTACGGCATCGGCCCGCACGCCGCCTACACCCTGCCCCTCCCGGTGCTGCGCGACGCCGCGGCGGCCGCCCGCGAGCACGGCCTGCTGCTGCACCTGCACGTCGCCGAGACCGCCGGCGAGGGCGCCGACCTGCTGGCCACGCACGGGCTGTCGGTGCCGGGGCTGCTGGCCGCGCACGACGTCCTGGGCGGGCGGGTGCTGGCCGCGCACTGCGTGCACCTCGACGACGGCGACCTGGAGCTGTGGCAGGAGTACGACGTCGCGGTGGCCCACTGCCCGGCAAGCAACGCCAAGCTGGCCAGCGGGATTGCGCCGGTGCGGGCGATGCTGGACCGCGGCGTCCGCGTCGGGCTGGGCACCGACGGGCCGGCGTCCAACGACGGGCTGGACCTGCTGGCCGACGTCCGGCTGGCAGCAGGGCTGGCCCGGCTGCGCGAGGCCTCGGCCACCGCGCTGACCGCCGCCGAGGCGTTCTGGCTGGCCACCGGCGCGGCCGCGGACGCCATCGGACGGCTGGACCTGGGACAGCTGGAGGTGGGCCGGCGGGCGGACCTCGTGCACATCGACACCCGGGATCTGGTGTTCGAGCCGGTCGGTACACCGGCGGACCTGCTCGCCCACCTGGTCTGGTCCGGTGCCGGCCGGCACGTGCGCGACGTCTGGGTCGGCGGTCGGCGGGCCGTCGCCAACGGCGCCTCCCTGACGGTGGATACTGCGACGCTTCGGGCCGAC